>NZ_JACAEU010000074.1:0-60602 GCF_013388695.1 Fischerella sp. | reverse complement strand
TATGAATTTACAATTCACGGGTATGTAGAGACGTAGCATTGCTACGTCTCTACAATGATTTGGCATCGAACTACAAAAATGTATGCACACATAATTCATGACCAAATTCAGCAACGCCAGAACTAAACTACATTGGCAACAATTTGTGTCGCTTCTTGCAAAATTTCCTCTAGGTGTTCTTGGCTCTTAAAGCTCTCGGCATAGACTTTGCACACATTCTCTGTACCAGAGGGACGCGCCGCGAACCAGCCGTTTTCGGTTGTTACCTTCAGTCCACCAATCGGCGCATTATTGCCAGGGGCGTTGGTTAACTTAGCAGTGATGGGATCGCCAGCAAGTGTTGCTGCTTTCACATCTTCTGGGGATAGTTTGCCTAGACGCGCCTTTTGTTCTGGTGAAGCAGGAGAATCAATGCGTTTATAGAATGGTTTGCCAAGTTTTGCTGTTAAATCTTGATAGTGCAAACCAGGATCTTTACCCGTGCGTGCTGTAATTTCGGCTGCAAGTAAGTCCATAATTATACCATCTTTGTCTGTTGTCCAGACGGTTCCGTTCTTACGCAGGAAGGAAGCTCCGGCACTTTCTTCACCACCAAAGCCAAAGGAGCCATCGAGCAGACCCTCGACAAACCACTTAAAGCCGACGGGAACTTCGCAAACCTGCCGTCCAATCTCTTTGGCGACTCGGTCAATCATACTGCTGCTGACCAAAGTTTTGCCGATCGCACTTTTTGGCGACCATCCACTGCGATTGCTAAATAGATACCAAATGGCAACAGACAAGAAATGGTTCGGGTTCATCAACCCTACACTGGAGGTGACAATACCGTGGCGATCCGAGTCTGTATCATTGCCAAAAGCAATACTGTAGTCATCCTTAATTTTGACTAGGCTGGCCATTGCGTAAGGAGATGAGCAATCCATGCGAATTTTGCCATCCCAGTCTAAGGTCATGAAACGGAATGTCGGATCAACAGTCTTGTTGACCACAGTAATGTTCAAGGCATAGCGTTGGGCGATCGGTTCCCAATAGGCGATATTCGAGCCACCCAAGGGATCGACACCAATGCGGATACCAGACGAGCGGATCGCCTCAATATCTACAATATTTTCCAGGTCGTTAACGTAGGGAGTAATGAAATCAAAAAAGTGAGTTGTGGCTGCCTTCAAAGCAGATTCATAGGGAATGCGTTTGACATCCCGGTTTTTATTTGCCATCAACTCGTTAGCGCGGGTTTGAATCCATTTGGTAATCTCTGGTTCTGCTGGCCCACCGGAAGGAGGATTATATTTAAAACCACCATCACTCGGTGGGTTATGGGAGGGCGTGATGACGATACCATCTGCTAAACCGCTTGTTTTACCTTTGTTGTAGGTGAGGATAGCATGGGAAACCGCTGGTGTTGGGGTGTATTGAGCATAACCTTCACCTGCGGCAATGTAAACCTCTACGCCATTTGCGGCCAGCACTTCTAACGCAGACTTTTGAGCAGGAGCCGAGAGGGCGTGCGTATCCATACCCATGTATAGCGGGCCGTTAATGCCTTGGCTCTTGCGATACTCAGCAACTGCCTGAGATACTGCTAAGATATGGTCTTCATTGAATGTGCCATTGGCAGAAGAACCACGATGTCCTGATGTACCAAAACTAACACGTTGTAGCGGATTCTCAGGATCGGGATGAACCGTATAGTACTGATCCAAAAGCCGATCGACATCAATCAAAATGTCGGCCGGAGCAGGTTTGCCAGCCAGGGGGTTGATTTGCTCTGCCGCTGTTGTCTGCATTTGCTCTCTCCATATGCTACTACGGTTTGGCTACGATCAGAATACCGTGAAATGTTGTTAGTGGTTAGTGGTTAGTTGGTGGTTGGTGGTTGATGGTTTTATTAGTTAGTGGTTAGTAGTTAGTGGTTAGTAGTTAGTGGTTAGTAGTTAGTGGTTAGTGGTTGTTAACTATGTCCCATGCCCCTTTCCTTTATACTTGGGCGAGTTGATAGGCAGCACCCAGCCCAGATCCGATTTTTGAAGGTTCTACCTCTAGTGACAGGCAAAGCCTTCATTGTTGCATTTATTACCAAAGACAAGGAACGAAGTCTGTCAGTATTCTGTTTCCAGCATCTCCTTAGCTTTTAAAAGTTCTGCGTAATGTTCTTCACTGACCTTGGGATATGCCAGATTTAGGGATTTCATCTTCTCGTAAATAAAATAAGCTACAGCTGTGCGTGTAAACCATTTATGATCTGCCGGGATGATATGCCAGGGAGCCAATTCTGTACTGGTATAGTTGAAGACGTCTTCGTATGCTTCCATATAGTCATCCCAGAATTGCCGTTCTCTAGCATCACTAGTTGAAAATTTCCAATTTTTTTCTGGAAGCTCAATTCGCTTCAAAAAGCGCCTTTTTTGCTCCTCTTTCGAGACATTGAGGAAAAATTTCAGCACTACAATGCCATTGTTAACGAGATATTTTTCAAAGTTGTTAATTTCTTCAAACCGTTGCTTCCAAATATATTTGTTTTTTTTATCGGCAGGCAGCTGCTGCTTGGCCAGGAGTTCTGGATGTACGCGCACCACCAGTACTTCTTCATAGTAAGAACGATTGAAAATTCCAATACGTCCTCTTTCTGGTAAAGCTTTGTAAGATCGCCACAAATAGTCGTGATCGAGTTCCTCTGCTGAAGGAGCTTTGAAACTAAACACCTGGCAGCCTTGGGGATTTATCCCTGACATCACGTGTTTAATCGTGCTATCTTTACCTGCGGCATCTAATGCTTGAAGGATAATCAGCAAAGCATAGGTATCCTGGGCGTACAGCATATCCTGATACTTCGCTAACTCCTTGATCCCCAATTGCAATATCTCCAGGGCTTCACCTTTTTGAAAATCCCCTTTATAGCCTGGATCAAAGTCTTTGATCTTTATCTTTGAACCAGGCCGGACAATCATGGATTCAGGATTCAAGCGACTAACGAAGTCTTCGTAAGCCATAAGGTCAAATACTACCTTTCGAGTAGATGGAGTGATGGGATGAAAGAGTTTAATTCTTTTATCTCCCCACCTCTCTATTAGTCTATCTAGCAAATTTTGTCTGGTGAAATACTAAGCAGCGGTAACTTTTAGCGTCGAAGGTTGAGAGCGATCGCCCCTTGGTGCGGTAAGACAAGGGAGAGTGGGAGATGGGGAGTTGGGGAGAATATAAAACTGGACTCTCCCCTACCCTACACCGAAGCCGCCTGGAGGGCGTCTATACCCCATCCCTCCTTGTCCTCCTTCTCTTCCAATTTGAAGATTACTCATACTAAGTTGCAGTCAAAGATAGTACTTCCCTCACCCCCAGCCCCTCTCCCAATTTGGGAGAGGGGAAGGGGAGAGGGCACGAATTACTATTGCTATATCTGAACGCAACTTGGTATCAATTGGTGTTCTAGTAAGGCCACTTCCAATTAACGATTTCGGGCTTATCAATCCCGTGTTCGTAGGCGTAATGACGACAAGAGATTTGCTCATCTTTGAGCATTTCTTTGACGTGAGCACCTGCTACTTTGAGTTTGGGGACTCGATCAATTACGTCGATCGCAATGCTAAAGCGATCGATTTGGTTTTGGATGGCAAGCTCTAAAGGTGTATTGATGTTGCCCTTTTCTTTGTAACCGCGCACGTGGATGTTGTTATGATTGGTGCGGCGGTAAGCGAGGCGGTGAATCAACCAGGGGTAGCCGTGGAAGTTGAAGATGACTGGCTTATCGAGAGTGAAGAGGCTGTCAAAATCGCGATCGCTCAAACCGTGCGGATGCTCGGTATCGGGTTGCAACCTGAATAAGTCAATCACGTTGATAAACCGAATTTTCAACTCCGGAAAATTCTCTCTCAGAAATACCGATGCTGCCAGTGCTTCTAGGGTGGGAATGTCACCTGCACACGCCAGCACCACATCTGGTTCTTCACCAGCATCCGTGCTGGCCCACTCCCAGATATCTATACCCTTGGTGCAATTGCGGATAGCTGCTTCCATATCGTGATACTGCAAGTGCAGTTGCTTGTCAGACACAATCACGTTGACATAATTCTCACTCCGCAAGCAGTGGTCAACGACTGACAGCAGTGAGTTGACATCAGGGGGAAGATAGATGCGAACCACTTCCGGACTTTTGTTCAGCATCACATCTAAAAAGCCCGGGTCTTGGTGAGTGAAACCGTTGTGGTCTTGTCGCCAAACGGTAGAAGTAATGAGGATGTTGAGCGAAGAAACTTTTGCTCGCCAGCTAATATGGTTGCAAATTTCCAGCCACTTGGCGTGTTGACCCACCATTGAGTCAATCACATGAGCAAAGGCCTCATAGGTAGAGAAGAAGCCATGACGACCCGTGAGCAAGTAGCCTTCCAGCCAACCTTCTAATGTGTGCTCGCTCAGTATCTCTAACACGCGACCGTCGGGAGACAGTTCGCCACCGTCAGCATCTTCCGGTAAGTATCCAGCAATCCAGAACTTTTTACTGGCTTCGTAAATTGCATTGAGCTTGTTGGAAGTGTTTTCGTCAGGGCCAAACACGCGGAAACTGTTCATATTGTTCCGCATCACATCACGCAAGAAAACGCCCAGAGGTTTGGTATTTTCCACCTCGATTTGTCCAGGCTTTTCAACCTCAATGCCGTACTTGCGGAAATCAGGCATTTTCAGTTCGCGGCGCAACACACCACCATTAGCGTAGGGGGTAGATCCCAAACGTTTTGAGCCAGCAGGTGCCATATCCTGAATTTCTGGTAGTATCGTACCATTGGCATCAAAGAGTTCTTCTGGCTTGTAGCTTCGCATCCATTCTTCCAGCAGTCTCAAATGCTCTAGATTAGAATGCATTCCTCCCATCGGTACTTGGTGAGCACGCCAAAAGCCTTCGACTTTGTGTCCATCCACCTCTTGGGGGCCAGTCCAGCCCTTAGGAGTACGCATGACAATCATCGGCCAGCGGAAACGGGTAGGAACGCCACTGCTGCGAACTTCCTGTTGGATTTTGTGAATTTCTGATATGCAATGATCTAATGTTGCCGCCATTGCTTGATGCATACTCTCGGGGTCAGAACCTTCCACGAAGTAGGGTGTGTAGCCATAGCCTTTGAACAGGCCTTCGAGTTCTTCGTGGCTAATGCGAGACAAAACGGTGGGGTTATTAATTTTGTAACCATTCAAGTGCAAAATCGGCAGCACTGCACCATCGCGAATGGGGTTGAGGAACTTGTTAGAATGCCAGGAGGTTGCTAAAGCTCCGGTTTCTGCTTCTCCATCCCCAGCCAATGCCACAACAATCAGGTTGGGATTGTCAAATGCTGCACCATAAGCGTGGGATATGCTGTAACCCAGTTCACCGCCTTCGTGAATGGAGCCAGGGGTTTCAGGGGTGCAGTGGCTACCAATCCCACCAGGGAAGGAGAATTGCTTAAAGAACTGCTTCATCCCCTCTTCGTCTTCGCTACAGTCAGAGAAGTAGTTAGAATAGCTCCCCTCTAAGTAGCAGGGACCCAAGAATCCGGGCGCACCGTGACCAGGCCCCACGATGTATAACATGTCCTGGTCAAATTTCTTGATGACGCGGTTGAGGTGTGTATAAAGAAAACTGATGCCAGGGCTAGAACCCCAGTGTCCCAACAAGCGGTGCTTGATATGCTCAGGCTTGAGAGGTTCTTTCAGCAGTGGGTTATCCCGCAGGTAAATCATGCCAATGGCCAAGTAATTGGCAGCACGCCAGAAGGCATGCATTTTGCGGAGTTCGTCAGAGCTAAGGGGCGCACCCTCAACTGTTGAACGTGCCGGGCCAAAACAGCTAATAGAAGTAATGTCGTCAGCGGTTGATTTTGGGGGTGTTGCTACCATGCTTGCACCTATAATTGTCTCAAAACTGTTCTTCTGGCTATTGCGATCGCCTCACAAATATTGAAGTTCATTCTTGCGTCCACTTAGTGGAAAAGAAGCAATCAGCAGGTAGATTTTTCCTGAAAGGATTTGTGTCAGCAACAAACCTGTGGCATTGCTGTTAGCAATACCTGTTGCTGTTGCACTACGAAAAGAAAGCTGAAACTACAGATTAATAATAAATCATCGCCAAACAAACGAAACTGATTGCATATTAAAAGGTGATAACTACGGCTTATTCAACTGCTTGCTTCAATCTTTGGAATCGATAGTTAAGGCTAACAACAGCAACCGATACGGTCAAGTAATCTTATCTTTACCATAAGAACTTAAACGTTGACAAAAAGCTGACCGCATGAGATTGTCGAAATTCTCAGCAAGTAACTGTACTCAAAATTTTGGATATCAGTATGAATTTGCTACTTCTACAACAAAGCTTATTATAAATACTCTACTTTTCTTATAACAGTTTCCATAGCAGATAAGCCAGTTAAGAAAGTCAGTTAAGGCAGATAAACGACTAAATAAAGAGAAAAGAGAGAAGAAGGCAGTAAATAGAGCCAATAAATTTAGATTTCTCATGCTTTTCGTATTCCTGACAGTTTATGATGGTTAATGAAAAAGTCTACTTGATTGACACTAGATTTTGTTACTCTTACTGAACAGCGATCGCTGTCTTGAATGATTAAAAATTGCGATATATTTTTCTTGTCAATAGACTTTTTATGCAATAACCTTTTCTTAACCTTAAGCATTTATAAAAAAATTAGATTTTTCAGAGTGTAGAATTTTAATAAATCTTCATTACAAGCAATAATCTTATTGTTCCTATATTGATTATGACTAATGTCATGACAATTGCAAATTATGCATTTTATTATTCTTTCAGTGGTAATGCAAATAAATCCCTACTTCTTTTTATACACGGTTTTATGGGAAATTATCATGAATTCGATGAAGCCATAAAATTATTAGAAAAAGATTTCTATTGTCTAACAATAGATTTGCCTGGGCATGGTAACACTAAAGTTTTGGGTGCAGACAACTGCTATAGCATGACACAAACTGCTCAAGCTTTAATCAACTTTTTAGATAATTTGCAAATTACCAAATGTTTTTTAGTAGGTTATTCTATGGGAGGTAGGTTAGGTTTATATCTCACCCTAAATTTTCCCCACAGGTTCTCCAAAGTTGTTCTGGAATCAGCTTCTCCTGGTTTGCCAACAGTTGCGGAACAGCAAGACCGAGCTAAGCGTGATGGGCAAATAGCTAAAACATTAGAAAGATGCATTGAACAAAGTGATTTTATCGCTTTTTTATCAAATTGGTATAGTCAGCCTATTTTTGGCAATATCAAAAATCATCCGCGATTTCAGAATTTGATAGAAATTAGATTACAGAATAATCCTACAGAATTAGCTAAATCCCTGCGGTTTATGGGCACTGGTTGCCAGCCTTCTTTGTGGGAAAAACTCAAATATAATATCAATCCATTGCTGTTATTAGCTGGTGAATATGATAAAAAATTTTTCGATATTAATGAAAAAATGGCGAATATATGTCAATTTTGTGATCTAAGAGTAATTAGTAATGCTGGACATAATATTCACTTTGAAAATACAAAAGCATTTGTGGAAAACATTAGTAATTTTTTTAACGAATCAGAGCTAGATGGAGGAATTAAATTTATCTAATCAGTCAATGGACATAAGTAAAAATAACTATATAAAAAAATGTAAAGTATTTTTCCCTCATTTACCATTTTCTATCCCTCCACTACGCATTGCTATTCCCAACCTCTAAGAGTAGATTTTTATCCAAGAGCTTATGTTTTTAAAGTCTTTAATTTAGTTTGACAAATGAGCTTAGGAATTAGTGAAGCCTACAGTGGCGGGTTTTTAGAAATTATCCCAGAAGGCGAAGGTAGCGACTATTGGCTGATAGTAGCAATACACATTAATGGAGAAGTCTTGCGTCCTAGTCCTCGACTCTACCGCAATAAAAAACAAGCACTAGCAAAGGCAAAAAAAATTTATGATTGGATAGCCAATCGCGATCGCCAAATTTATGACAGGGTATGTTGGTGCGAAGAACTTGGAATTACCCTATGGCATGAATCTAAGAATTACTTTTAAATAAATAAAGGTGTGTTATACCTTCGCTCAAGTACCTTATAACACAATACCGTTCAGTTAAGGGTTGTCTGTGCTAGTTCTCTAGGTGTAGAGACGTTGCATTGCAACGTCTCTACAAATTTTATAGATGGGTAAATTATCTTATCACCAAGCGTATTGCCTTATAACAAGTTCTGATTATAACTGCCGTATACTGTATATTTATTTTTAATTTTTAAGTTGCTTTTAATTCTTCCTTTAACATTTTTTGGTAAATCTGTGGTAAATAGGGACTTACAGAATTAGTTTCAATACCATAGCCTAAACTTGTCCATGTTGATGACAGTCGCCGCAACACTTCATCTAACTTTCCCTGACGCAGTAGCTGAGAAATATTAATTCCCCAAAATTCGGAATCACTTAACCAACTATGCACCACTGCGTCTTGATACTCTGGTTCAAAACTATAAGAATTCCAAAACATTAACCGCTTCGGTTTTGGGTGATATCTAGGCGCGATCGTATACCAAGTTGTATTGATGATTTGATATCTACCAGCAGCTGTAGAACAATTACCCTGATTAGGGCCAGTCACAATTGTGACACATATCTGTGGATGACGGCTGAGGTCTTTAACATGCTGTCCGCCATACAAAATTGAATAGGGACGGTTACTACTGGCTTCACTGGCTGAGATAGTTCGCATTAAAGCGCGGATGTAGGGATCGCCACCTTTCATGACCAACGGTGGTTGTCTGTTTTTAAACACAGGATCGGGACGCGATCGCAAATCACCAATGATATACCACTGAAATAAATACACAAATGCCAATAAAGCGGCTAGTGGCCCGATAAATTTTTCAATCCCTTTAAATTCCCAGCCTTTCAGAGTCCGACTCCTTAAAATTGCCTGCTATGCCCATCCAAAATATAACAATCATTATTGACGTACTCGTTTCTGGAAAGTTCTCACTTGGGGACATAGCAAAGGGGATCGGGGATTAGGGACTGGGGCAAGGGGCATCGGGCAAGAGGCATCGGGCAAAGATAATCGTTAATCAATACTCCTGTTATACTCAAGTGACGCTTGCAAACAACTCACCAAAGTTTTTCGCAGGGGCATCTGGTTTTGCCACAATCTCTACAATTTTATTCTGTGCTGCTGGCTCAAATAGTGCTTCAACACAAACTTGAGCAACTTTTTGGCGAGGAATACTGCCTTCAAACAACGTATCAGCGTTTTGCATCACGATTGAGTCAGGGTTATCTTCATTCCTCAAGCCACCCGGTCTGACAATTGTATAAGTTAAACCGCTTTTTTGCAGGTATTCCTCAGCTTGTTTTTTCCAGTATAAAATCAACCAGAATAAATTCAGAGGATGGAAAAATTGGGAAGCAGCCAAAGAAGAAACCAAGACGAAATGCTCTATCCCCCTACTCTTAGCAGCATTAACTAAATTTTTAGTTCCTTCATAATCCACTTTATAAGGGCCTGTGGGATCAAAGCTGGGTTTTGCTCCCGTAGCACATAGGAGTACCGTACTGTCTCCCAAAGCAGTAGCTAGGCTTTGTTGGTCTAACACATCACCCTGCACTAATTCGGCGTCAGCAGGCAGAATACTTCTCGCTTTCTCGACGTCGCGCACCAAGGCACGAACGGGAATATTCCGCGCTATCAGTTCTTGTACGATCCGGCGACCTGTTTCTCCTGTTGCTCCTGCTACAAAAGCTTTCATGATCAACGCTATCCTGGGAAACTAGTATGTCCTTTTTCTGTCTCTATTGTAGAGATTCGATGAAATGTATGATGTGTTTTTAAGTTTTCGGTCAAAATGTACTTTTAGTGCGAAACGTTGCACCCAAGACGGGAAAGATTAATTGAGACAATCATCAAAAGTATAAATGAATCTTATGATTTCAAAAAACTCAGAATATCAATCCTTTGAATCATTTGAAACAACAGAAGTGGTTTTGTCTGTGGCCTCAACGATCGCAGAAACTGAAGAAGTACGCCCAGAGACAACTGTAGGGACTCCCACAACATTTTACGGTCGGTATCAGGACTGTATGGAAATGTATGCTCCTGTCCAGAGTGTTGCTGAGTATCTCAACAATCATGCTAGTTGGTTTTACCGCTGTGCCGAACCCATGAAGGTGGAACCACTAGGAAAAAATGGCTATGCTTTAGTAATTGGTCGCTTTGGCAGTTTTGGTTACGAAGTAGAACCAAAAATTGGCTTAGAACTTCTCTGTCCTGAGAACAGTATTTATCGCATTCGTACTATCCCTATTCCTGGTTATCAACCTCCTGGTTATGATGTAGACTACCGGGCATCGCTACAATTGATTGAAACCCAGGAATACCAAGCCGCTGCTCATTTGGGTGAGATGACGCGAGTTGAGTGGGAACTGGATTTAACAGTTGACATTCACTTTCCTAAATTTATTCAGCGATTACCCAAGTCTTTAATTCAATCTACGGGCGATCGCTTACTTAACCAAATAGTCCGTCAAGTCTCCCGCCGCTTAACCCGCAAAGTCCAAGAAGATTTTCATCAATCTTTGGGCATACCATTGCCAGCTAATGTTAAGAAAAAGAAATGAGTCAAGGGTCAATAGTCATTTGTCCTTTGTCATTTGTAATGTTAATGACTAATGACCAATGACTAATAACTATGCATTACTGATAATTTTTTGCACAATTTGCACGCCAGTGATAGCTTGCCAAGTAAAAAGCCCTAAAAGGGTAAAATTCAACAAAATATGTGTGACACGCGCCCAATTCGCCCCTTTTTGCATGTAAGGAGACAAGGCAGCAGAAAAGGCAATTATACTTGTCATGCCAAGACCTGCTAGCAGGTGCGGCCCCACAAACAACTTACCATTATTAATATAGGTGACAGCCATCCCACCAACAGAGCCTAGCACCATGAACGCCAATAGTATAGAACCGATTTGGTAGTGTCTGACGTTATATTTACCTTTAATCAGTTCTTTCTTTTGTTCGCCTTGAGCATTTCTAGTACGCTGCACTTGTAGCCCCAGGTATGCAGCATATATCGATACTAACAGTAGCGCCCACATCATGATTGGGTGGAAGAATTGCGACCAATATTTTACCGATGGTGACAGTTCCAGATTCATTATCTTTGCCCCTATTCTTAAATCTTCATAAAAATTAGCATAACGCTAATTGGGAATGGGGAGATGGGGATACGACCGAAATTCTAGGAAATTCCAAATACCCAATTCCGAATTGGACTGACCTTTTCTAACTTTTCATGTCTTGGATGTAAATAAGCTTCTACCTCTGGAAAGAGGTTGAATAATTTACAGTCCGTAAAAATTTAGATTAGAAAATTTATTGTTTTTTGCATTTTTTTATTCCCCATCTCTTGCAAAGTACTACATGATGGCGGAAATAAAGCTACCATTCTAAATCAACGAAAAGCCTAGATAACAAGCTTTTTGACTTTTGACTTCCGCACAGCGGTAGTACCTTTTGCAAGAGGTCTAATATCTTGTACTCTAATTTGTGAGACTAATAGCGCTGCGGAATGTAAACACAAATAACTAATGACTCACAATAACGATGTCTTGCTGCTAAAGGCAGCTAAAACTGGTGATATCAAACGGGTACAAGCGCTGTTGGCTTTGGGTGCAACACCTGATGTAAGCGATCGCGATGGCACAACAGCGTTAATGTTTGCTGCCAATTTTGGCTATACGGAAATTGCGCGATCGCTGATCAATGCCGGGGCAAATATCAATTTACGCAGAAAACGCTATGGTTTGACAGCTTTGATGTTAGCTGCGAGTGCCAAAAATCTTGACATTGTGCGACTTTTAGTATCAGGTGGTGCGGATGTAAATGCCAGCAATGAAGATGGCAGCACTGCTTTGATGGCAGCAGCACTCAAAGGTCATGTTGAGGTGGTGCAAGTCTTACTAGCTGCTGGTGCAAACGCCAATGTCAAAGATAAAGATGATGATACTGCCTTGAAATTAGCCATTAAGCGCGGTAACACCGCCGTTGTGCAAGCAATCCTGCAAGGGCAAGGTGCAAATATTAATGCCCAGGATGAAGAAGGTGAAACTCCGTTGATGCTGGCGGCAGACTTGGGACATTTACAAGTTGTGCAAGCACTTTTAGCGGCAGGGGCGGATGTGAAACTGCAAAACCGCGATCGCAGTACGGCGCTATTAGCAGCGGCAGCGGCAGGACATAAGGCGATCGTTGCCGCTTTATTGGATGGGGGTGCTGATGTGAATGTTCAAGACAAAGATGGTGAAACAGCCCTGCACCTTGCAGTTGTTGAAGGTTATGCCGATGTGGTCGAAGAATTACTGAATCGAGGTGCAAATGTACAAATTAGAAATAACCTTGGCGATACACCGTTACTCGTAGCTGCGTTGCAGGGACACAGCCAAATTGTTGAAATCCTGCTGCGGTATGGGGCAGATGTGAATGCGAGAAATTTTGGTGAAGTGCCTTTAACACTCGCAGCAACGCAAGGCAACGCCGAAACTGTGAAAGTTTTGCTAGAATCGGGCGCTAATGCCAATAGCCAAGGAGATGATGGCAAAACAGCGTTACTCAAAGCAGCTGAACGCAACCGTACAAAGGTGATACAGCAACTAGTTGCTAAGGGTGCAAATGTGAATTTTCAAGACTCCGCCGGAGCAACGGCGCTGATGTGGGCAGCGTCAAGGGATTATGGTGAAGCGGTGCAATTGCTACTGCAAGCAGGGGCGGATGTAAATTTGAAAAATCAAGGTGGTTATACAGCTTTGATGCTAGCAGAGTTTAATGGCTACAGAGATGTGGTGCGGCAGTTGCAGACGGCAGGAGCACAGGAATAGGTATTTTATACTTTTAGCTGCGGAAAAACAAGAGGGCGAAAGGGAAAAGGAGAAAGGTGAAAGGTGAAAGGTTAATAAATTCCTTTACCCTTTACCCAATCCCCAATCCCCAATCCCTACTTTCCTACCCCGCCTTGACAGTGTACGGACTCGTCAATTTATCCAATTGCTGTACCAACAAACTCAGGAACAACCCTACATCTGTCACTACACCAAGCGATTCTATCGAACCCCTGTCACTTAACTTCGTCACCACTGCTGGGTTGATATCCACACACACCATCTTTACCCCCGCAGGCGTCATATTGCCCACACCAATAGAGTGCAGCATCGATGACAGCATCAAAATCATCTCCGCACCTTTGAGTAGTTCGGCGTATCTTGTTTGTGCTTTAATCAAATCCATCTCGGTATCAGGCAAGGGCCCGTCATCACGAATCGAACCAGCTAGGCAGAAAGGTACGTTATTTTTCACGCACTCATACATCACCCCACTTTGAATTACTCCAGCTTCTACGGCTTTGGCAATGCTGCCGTAACGCCGGACGGTGTTAATTACCTTGAGGTGGTGGCGATGTCCGCCGCGTACTGCTACGCCCCGCTTCATATCCACACCGAGGGAAGTGCCCATAATCGCTTGCTCAATATCGTGAACAGCGATCGCATTTCCTCCCAACAGCGCCTGCACGTATCCTTCACGAATTAGTCGCGATAGGTGTTCGCCGCCGCCAGTGTGAATCACCACTGGCCCGGCAGTGACAACTACTTTACCACCTGCATCGCGGATTTTACGTAATTCCCAAGCCACCTGCTCAACAACCAATTCCACACGTCGCTCGCTGGAAACTCCTGCTGACATAAAGCTAAATTCTTCAGCATTGCGTTTTTCCCGCGATTCTGGTTTACGGATGGTGCGGATACCCAGCACATCGACAACTACCTGCTCGCCGACTTCTAAATCACGCAAAATTTTACACCGCGCTACCAAACCTTGGGGAGTTTGGGAAATAGCGATCGCTCCATCCATGCGTTGATTTTGCACCTTGATCCACTCACCATTAACCCGCACCTCGGTGGGATAAATTGTACTCACATAAAAATCATCAGGAGCGACACCAGCTATGGTAACAGGTTCTAGCTTGGCATCTCGTTCGTCTTGCGGCAAATCTACCGCACCCAAATCAATTAATTGCGAGATGATTTCCTCCATCACCTCGTGGGATGGTGCGGATACTTTCACCTCTGCTGCGGAGGTACTTTGCCGCTGTTCTCCCAAGTTGAAGTTCAAAACTTGGAAGCTACCACCGTTGTCTACAACCAAATCTAAAGCGCGGTTAATTAAGCCAGCGTCGAGTAAGTGTCCTTCCATGCGAATGATCCGACTTTCGACCGACACATTCGCATGAATTTCTTCTCTGACTGGTTCTGTTACCCGCAGGGTTAGACATTTCGCCGCACCACCAGCTTTGAGAAATTCCGTCAGTGGCGTTTCAATTACTTGAAAACCAATCTCAGTCAGACGCGCTTTCAGTGCATCGCTAGCCTTGTTCATGATAATAATGCGATCCACATTCACCGCATTGCAGGCGAAGTTCACCGCATCAGCCTCAGCAATTGCTATCCGCTTTTCTGGTGCTACTCGCATTTCAATTAAACGGTTGGAGTAGGAATCAAAAGCCGCAGGATAGTAAAGCAAATAGCCATCTGTTAATGGACAAAAGCAAGTATCTAGGTGATAGAAACGCTCATCTATCAACCGCAGGGATAGTACCTCGATATCCAGCCATTTTGCCAGATAGGGATGAGAATCTAATTCTGAGCGGAAGCCGTATCCTGCCCATAGCCAACGTCCTTCCCGATCTAGCAGTGCGTCTCCTGCACCCTCAAACGGCAGATCCTTTGGCAGTTCATAGACTTTGTAGCCGTTTTCTTCAAACCACTGCTTAAAATACGGTTCTTCTCCTTGACGCTCTTTGTGTAAAAAGCGACTGAGAACGACTGTATCCCCCAAAACTAAACCAGCATTAGCCGTGAACACCATATCAGGCCAGCCTGGTTGGGGTGGCGCTAGCTCTACAATTGCGTGTTCTTTGAGAATGTGGTAAAGTTTCTGCCACTGTTCCACGGCGCGATCGCGCGATGACTTGTGAATATTTCCCTCCATCCAGGGGTTAATTACATAGTCCACGTCGTAGTGGTCGGGCGGACACATTAAATAGCGAATTCGAGAAGTCATAAAGAATGTCACTGGCGTATAGATGCGATCAGTCTATGATTGAATACTAATTTTTGCTGAGCCTATTCTGTAGAATTTGCTACTAAAGTTACACCTTTTGATAGTTGAAGGCTATGAAAAGGCATCCCTCCTATTCTATATACCCATAGGGGTCAAAAGACTGATTTTTAACTCAGGAGTTAAAGGCAGAAGTGGGTTGCTGCATTGCTAAGAGGCCAAGGTTACGCAAGATAGCTGATGCAACAAACAAAAATGCGTGGTTTTTGTCACGCTTATCTTGATACGTTTAGTTTTTAAGCTCTTGGTTTTTACGAAAATTTGCCTATAAAAATAAAATTTTTTAATAAAAATTAACTATTTTTGAATATTGAAATTCCCTTAGTGTCTTAGTGGTGAAGAAAAGCACCTCTTGAACCACCAAGACACAAAGACACCAAGAAATTCAAGCTGGCAAGGTGTATCCCAGTGCGGACGACCGGTGTGCGATCGCAATTCCTGCAATGCTGGTAGTAGTTCGGCAAAAAAGCTAGGACGGTCAGCTAACGCAATGCCAAGTAAGTTAACGATGACATTTTGATCTGGTCGCTCCAGTAATTCTAGTACTTCAGCCACTTGTGGTGAGCGATCGCTAGGCAGCAAGTGTACCATCGTAGTCAGTGGCTAATGCAAAGTAGCGCATAGTTTTTTCGTCGTTTGCTGCTTGATTGAGTAGCTCCTTTATAGAATTGCTGAAGATAATTACTCTGGTTATCAAGCCTGAGAGGGAAAAATTCAGTTCTTAAGGCAGAAAAGCCTACTGTAAAACGCCGAATTTGTGTAAAGTTTTAGTCTGGCTCTCAGATTCTTAAGAATTTAAGTCATCTTGTTAAACAAAGGATTTATAACGGTAAGTTAACAGAATAGACTTCCATGTGTAGCATGGAAGAACAATCGTCAATCACTCGTCATTGCAGACCTGTGTCAAGTCATTCCAACCCAGAATTTAACCCTAGCGTCACAGTGCGTCGCGATCGCGGTTTGCAAAAAATACTTGAGCGCCTGATCGCCACAATGGAACGTGATGAATTAGTTAGACAAACGACGAACCGCCTTAGAGATTCGCTTCAAGTTGATCGTGTGGTGTTGTATTATTTTTACTGCCAATGGCAAGGACAGGTGACGTTTGAAGCTTTGAGTGCTGGTGAATTTTCCATCCTTGGTTCAACAGGCCCTGATGATTGTTTTAATAATGAGTATGCCGCTATGTATTTGGCAGGACGAGTAAAAGCAATACCTGATATTGAATTAGAACCAATTGCTATTTGTCACCGAGATTTTCTCCGTAGCTTGCAAGTTCGTGCCAATCTGGTTGTGCCAGTCTTGACTCCCAAGGGATTATGGGGATTGTTGATAGCGCATCACAGTCAAGCACCTCGTTCTTGGTCACGATCGGATATGGAACTGATGCAAAAAGAGGCACAACTTCTGGCAACGACACCTTGTATTCAAGAGAGTTAGATAGTGGATAGTGGATAGTGGATAGTGGATAGTGGATAGTGGATAGTGGTATAAAATCAATCACTAACTACCAACCACTAACCACTAACTACCAACCAATGTACAGACGTGCCATGGCACGTCTCTACAACCACTAACCACTAACTACCAACCACTAACCACTAACTACCAACCACTAACTACCAACCACTAACCACTAACTACCAACCACTAACTACTAACCATTAACCAATAACTATCTAAAAATGCTACCTTGGGAAACTGTGACTTAACCTGCGCTTCCCCAAATATGCCTTACCTGACATCAGCCAGCGCTATTCGTTCTCTGGTTTCTGAATATACCAGAAGTTCAACTTTGTGGATAGATACAGAAGTCGCTGATTACAAAAGTAGCAATCCCAGATTGTCGCTGATTCAGGTATTAGATGATCCCACAGATATGAGTGGCGATCGCATTCACGTTTTGGATGTACTGGAGTTGCCAGATGTCGTAGCTGAATTTATTGAACAAATCATGATTAATCCGGCGATTGAGAAGGTATTTCACAACGCCAGCTACGATTTGAAATTTTTGGGGAACAAAAAAGCCAAAAATGTGACTTGTACTTTAGAGATGGCAAAAAAAATCCCGTACTATATTTTGCCATTACCCAACTACCAGCTAAAAACTCTTGCCTCTAAATTGTGTAATTTTCAGTCTATCGATAAACAAGAACAAACTAGCGATTGGGGACAGCGACCTTTAACAGAAGAACAAATAGAATATGCTTACCTAGACTGTATTTATTTAGCTCAGGTACATATGCATTTGATAGAATTAAATGCCAAAATCAACCCCGATCCTGCTACGGAAGACTTAATCGCACTTGCAGCAAGATACCAAGAAATTGAGCAATATCGGAAAGTGTTGAATTCAGAATATGAACATCTGCAAGAGCGAATTAAAAAAGCTATGCAAGCTCAAAATCTATCTGAAACTTCCGATTTAAAGTTAACAGGATATGAGCGGGCAACAGTAAAAGTATCATTTGCAGAGCTAGTTAGACTAATACAAACTCAAGATATTAATTTAGATTTTCCTATTACATTGACTCAAAAAATGCAAAAAGATTTAGGAGAAAATCTCGAACAATTATCTGTAGATGTAGAAAAAAGTACAGCTTGGCGACTGATTACCAAAACTCCAGAAAGTATCAATGAAGACGAGTAAATAATGTACTAGCAATAAAATATTTTTTATAAATATTAATTTAAAATCATAAAATAAAAATTTACGAAAATTCTGGAAAAATACGATTAAATATTAATGGCATAGAGTAACAAAGTTATCAGGAAAATTTACTTATATTAGAACAACTTATGAAATTGCGGTTAGAGGAGCAGAAATTAATAAAAGTAGCAGTTAGAATAGCTGCGCTTACCGCATTTGTCACCATCGGAGTTGTTTCTTGTGCAAAGAACAACGATGTGCTAGTAACAGAAATCGGAGTAAGTGCTCCTAAAAGCCCAGTTGCTAAACCATTAAAAGCAGAAGACTTTTATACTCAAGGTCAGTACAAGCATATCCAAGGAGACTCCCAAGGCGCGATCGCAGCTTATACCCGAGCGCTTCAAATCAATTCTGGGTATGCCGCAGCCTACAATGGTCGGGGACTAGTTCAATTCGATATGGGAGACAAGCAGAAGGCGATCGCAGATTACAACCAAGCCATTAAACTTGCTCCTAACTATGCTGAAGCCTACAACAATCGAGGTAATGCCCGCGCCGCCACAGGGGATCTTAATGAAGCAATTGCAGATTACAGTGAAGCCATTCGTCTTGCTCCTAACTACGCCGAAGCTTTCAACAATCGCGGTAACGCCCGCGCCGCTACAGGAGATCGAAAAGGTGCAATTTCAGATTACGACCAAGCCATTCGCCTCAATCCCAAGTATGCCGTTGCCTACAATAACCGAGGCAATGCCCGTGCCGCAATCGGAGACAGACAGATGGCAATTAATGATTTCGACCAAGCCATTCGCCTAAACTCCGAATTTGCCGCAGCTTACAATAATCGCGGTAATACTCGTGCTGCATTGGGAGATAATCAAGGAGCAGTTGCTGACTTACAGCGAGCCGCAGAGATTTTTCAAAAACAGAAAAATACTGAATTATATAAACAAGTAATGCAGAATATCCAAGATATTCAGCGTTAGACCGCTTCTGTAGAATAATTATTTTCTAAGCGTTTAAATAGTCATAATTATGAACCAAGATAAACGTCAGGCTTACTGGCGTGCCAATACAGCTTTAATCAGAAATCTTCTTCTTGTTTGGGCACTGGTATCTATTGGTTTTAGCATTCTGCTTGTACAGCCATTGAACAATATACGTCTGGGTGGTTTACCTCTCGGCTTCTGGATGGCGCAGCAAGGCTCCATTTATATCTTCGTGGTGCTGATTTTTGTCTACGCCGTGCAGATGGATAAGCTCGATCGCCAATACGGAATCAAAAGGAGAGGTAAATAATGTCAGCTGAAGCTTGGACGACTTTACTTGTCATCCTTTCTTTCATTGTATATCTCTACATCGGTTGGCGCTCTCGCGTTAAAGATAGCAAAGGATTTTTCGTAGCCGATCAAGGTGTTCCCTCCCTTGCCAATGGTGCGGCGACTGCGGCTGACTGGATGTCAGCCGCTTCGTTTATTTCGATGGCGGGGTTAATTTCTTTCCTTGGTTACGACGGTTCAATTTACCTGATGGGTTGGACTGGCGGCTATGTGCTGTTAGCTTTGCTGCTGGCTCCTTATTTGCGGAAGTTTGGCAAATACACAGTTCCTGATTTTGTTGGCGATCGCTATTATTCCAACATTGCCCGCGTGGTTGCAGTTATTGCAGCTATCTTCGTCTCCATGACTTACGTAGCAGGGCAAATGCGCGGTGTGGGGATTGTGTTTAGCCGCTTTCTGCAAGTAGACATCAGCACTGGTGTTGTCATTGGGATGGTGATTGTCGGCTTTTTCTCGGTGCTGGGGGGAATGAAAGGCATTACCTGGACTCAGGTTGCTCAATACTGCGTCTTAATCATTGCTTATTTGATTCCAGCTGTTGCTATTTCTCTGCTACTCACTAATAACCCCATTCCCCAACTAGCGTTCACTTTCAGTGATATTGTCCCAAAACTGAACCAAATCCAGCTCGATCTTGGTTTCCAAGAATATACGCAACCGTTTGTTAACAAGTCGATGCTGGATGTTTTATTTACTACCGTTGCTCTCATGGTAGGGACTGCGGGGCTTCCCCATGTGATCGTACGTTTTTACACAGTACCAGATGTGCGCTCGGCTCGCTTTTCTGCTGGTTGGGCGTTGCTGTTAATCGCTTTGTTGTATACAACAGCACCAGCTTTATCAAGCTTCGCCCGTTATAACTTGATTAGCACATTACACAACCGCACGCTTGAAGAGATTCATCAATTAGACTGGGCGAAAAAGTGGGAAAACACCAAGTTATTGAACTTTGCAGACAAAAACGGTAATGGACGCATTGAGTTAACCTCAGATAAAAAAACTAGCGAGATTGACATTGATCGGGACATTATCGTTCTCTCGACTCCAGAAGTAGCGAAATTGGCTCCTTGGGTAATTGCTTTAGTTGCTGTCGGTGGATTAGCAGCAGCTTTATCGACAGCATCGGGGTTACTGTTGGTAATTTCGAGTGCAGTTGCCCATGATATCTATTACCGCATGATTAATCCGGGAGCCTCAGAATCTAAGCGGGTGATGGTGGGTAGAGTTATGGTGGGCTTTGCGATCGCCATTGCTGGTTATTTCGGTGTCAATCCGCCTGGGTTTGTTGCTGAGGTAGTGGCGTTTGCCTTCGGTTTGGCGGCGGCCAGCTTTTTCCCAATTATCATTTTAGGAGTATTCGACAAGCGGACAAACCGAGAAGGTGCGATCGCCGGTATGGTAGTGGGCTTGTGCTTTACTATCTTTTATATAGTTGGGGTAAAATTCTACGGAATGCAACCTTGGTTTTTCGGCGTCTCAGCCGAAGGAATTGGCACCCTCGGAATGTTAATCAATTTTGTGGTCACTTGGAGTGTTTCTCGATTCACAGCACCTCCACCATTTGAAGTTCAGGAAATGGTTGAGGTATTACGGATACCTGGTGATGAACCACCAGCAATTGAAGAACTTGATGAAGATCATCTCGATTAATTAGTAAAGAGTTAGTGGATAGTGGTTAGTGGATAGTAGATAGTAGATAGTGGTAAAAAATCAACTACTAACTACTAACTACTAGGGGTTGCTGAATCAAAATATGAATTTACAATTCACGGGTGTGTAGAGACGTAGCATTGCTACATCTCTACGAAAATGTGTACAAACATAATTCATGACCAAATTCAGCAACGCCAACTACTACCTACTAACTACTAACCACTAACTACTAACTACTCGTTTAGCCAGGCTAGCAACAACTGCGATTAGTTCATCTAAATCAATAGGTTTGCACAGATGACCTTGAAAACCAACCAATAGCTCGTCAATATCATTCACATTTTTGGGATAGCCAGTCACGGCGATCGCTGGAATCTGTCCTCCTTGATCGGCACCAAGATTTCTCACTTGGCGAATCAGGTTGTAGCCATCTGTACCTGACATTTGTATGTCACTAATCAAGATATCCGGCTGAAATTGGGCGACCGCTTCTAGCGCCTGCTGTGCTGAAGCAACTGGGATGACTTCTGCGCCATTGCTTTCAAGGACGAAGGTGAATAACTCTCGCGTGTCTTGATCGTCATCTACAACCACTAACCGCAAACCATTAAGGATGTAAGTATCGTTATATGATACTTTCGAGCCATCTGTTGAATCTTCAGCTTGCACGTCTTAATCTCCTGGGGAACTTCAGGACAAATGATGTTACGGCTTTACGAACCCACAGGCTATAGACGCCCACAGGGCGGCTTCCCGTAGGGTAGCCTGAAGCTACACTCTTTAGAGTGACAGCGAACGTTCACACAACCGTATTGCAATACTCCAAATAGACATAATGATAAAGGTCGTCAACATCAGATGTCGGTACGAAACCGTACATAAGAGTCCAATGCCCAATGCCCCATTCCCAATGCCCAAAAACCATGCCCCTCGTGGGCGTGGTTTTTCATTGCCCTGGACATAATTTTTACGCGTGAAAACCACTACCCCAATCCCTAATCCCCAGTACCTTTTACATTGGTATTAGTAGGAATTGCGTAACATCCTGCACTCTAGATGTGGTGGCTACAAAACCAAAGAGCGAAAATAGAAGATATGGGTTTTATAAGGTAAAGCCTGACATTAAACAAGGAGTTTGTTATCTGTGGTTTTACAAGTAAAAACTAGCACCTACGAAGCTAATACTCAAAAAATAGCCAAACAATTACTAGAAGCAACACAGGAAAGTCGTAATTTTTTCTCGGCGTTGCGCGATCAGATGCGCTGGGATGATAAGCTGCTGGCTTGGGCGATGAGCAATCCTGGGTTGCGAGTGCAGCTATTTCGCTTTATCGATACTCTACCCGCTTTACACAGTAAATCGGAAATTGCCGCGCATTTACAAGAATATTTAGGTGATGAATCAGTAGAATTACCAACTGCCCTGAAGGGAATGTTAAATTTTGCTAATCCCGATTCCATGCCGGGGCAGGTCGCTGCTACTACTGTTGCTACAGCAGTTGAAACATTAGCTCATAAATATATTGCTGGAGAAAATATTAAACAGGTACTTAAGACGATTGAGCGACTGCGTAAGGAAAAAATGGCTTTCACTGTAGACTTACTAGGTGAAGCAGTAATTACCGAAGCAGAAGCACAGTCTTACCTGGAAAGATATCTAGATTTGATGCAACAATTACAAGAAGCATCCAAGAATTGGGCAACTGTACCATTAATTGATGAAGCAGACGGCGAAGCACTACCAAAAGTTCAGGTGTCTGTCAAATTAACCGCGTTTTACTCCCAATTCGATCCCCTAGATCCTAAAGGTAGCGAAGAACGAGTCAGCGATCGCATCCGCATCCTGTTGCGTCGTGCCAAAGAACTAGGCGTCGCCGTTCACTTTGATATGGAACAGTATGCTTACAAAAATCTAACGTTGAGCATTCTGAAAAAGCTTTTGCTTGAAGAAGAATTTCGTACGCGCACAGATATTGGCATGACTATCCAAGCATATCTGCGTGACAGCGAACAAGATACAAAAGCATTAATTGATTGGGCAAAACAGCGTGGTTATCCGATTACAATTCGCTTGGTAAAAGGTGCGTACTGGGATCAAGAAACCATCAAAGCAGCGCAGAAGCACTGGCCACAGCCAGTTTATAGCGACAAAGCCGCAACAGATGCCAACTTTGAGACTATTACGCAATTATTGCTGGAAAATCACCAATATGTGTATGCTGCGATTGGTAGCCATAATGTGCGATCGCAAGCTCATGCCATTGCAATCGCGGAAAGTTTAAAAGTCCCTCGTCGTTGCTTTGAAATGCAAGTTCTCTACGGCATGGGCGATAAACTAGCAAAAGCTTTAGTTGATCAAGGCTATCGCGTCCGCGTTTACTGTCCCTATGGTGAACTTCTTCCCGGGATGGCCTACCTGATTCGTCGCTTGCTAGAGAATACCGCGAATAGTTCTTTCTTGCGGCAAAATTTAGAAAATCGTCCGGTAGAGGAATTGTTAGCACCACCTACTGTGGGACAAGGGGACGGAAAAGTCCCCCCCTCTCCCCCTTGCCCCCTTATCCCCAGAGGGGGCCCCGAGTTCCCCCTCTCCCCCTCATCCTTCATCGGTGCAGCAGATACAGATTATGCTGAAGAACAGGCAAGAAAGAAATCACAACAAGCTTTGCAAAGTGTTCGCCAGCAATTTGGTAAAACCTATCTCCCGTTAATTAACGGCGAATACGTCAACACTCAGGAAATAATTGATTCTCTCAACCCCTCAAATTACAGTCAGGTAATTGGTAAAGTCGGACTCATCAGCGTTGAACAAGCAGAAAAAGCGATGCAAGCTGCAAAAGCTGCGTTTGCCGGTTGGCGCAAAACACCTGTCAGACAACGCGCTGAGATCTTGCGAAAAGCAGCTGAGTTGATGGAACAGCGTCGTGCGGAACTTGCAGCTTGGATCGTGTTGGAAGTTGGTAAACCAGTACGGGAAGCAGATGTAGAAGTTAGCGAGGCGATAGACTTCTGTCGCTACTATGCTCTTGAGATGGAACGGCTAGACCAAGGTTATAATTACGACGTTCCCGGCGAGACTAATCGTTATATTTACCAGCCTCGGGGAATTGCCGTGGTGATTTCTCCTTGGAATTTCCCGCTTGCGATCGCCACGGGAATGACTGTCGCAGCTTTGGTTGCTGGTAATTGTACTCTCCTCAAACCAGCAGAAACATCCTCAGTAATTGCAGCGAAACTGACAGAAATTTTAGTCGCAGCTGGTATCCCCAAAGGTGTATTTCAATACGTACCTGGTAAAGGTTCCCAAGTTGGTGCTTACTTGGTAAGCCATCCCGATACTCATATGATTGTGTTTACGGGGTCGCAAGAGGTTGGTTGTAGAATTTACGCAGAGGCGGCAAATCTTAAACCTCTGCAAAAACATATGAAGCGGGTAATTGCCGAGATGGGTGGCAAGAATGCAATTATTGTCGATGAAAGTGCTGATTTAGACCAGGCAGTTGCGGGTGTTGTGCAGTCGGCATTTGGTTACAGCGGTCAAAAATGTTCAGCTTGTTCGCGAGTGATTGTACACACAACCATTTACGATACTTTTGTCCAGCGGTTTGTAGAGGCGACAAAATCGCTTAACATTGGGGAAGCGGAGTTACCCAGTACTCAAGTAGGCCCTGTGATTGATGCTAACGCACGCGATCGCATTCGTGAGTATATTCAAAAGGGCAAAGCAGAAGCAAAAGTGGCTTTAGAATTGCCAGCACCGGAGAACGGGTATTTTATTGGCCCGGTGATCTTTTCGGATGTATCGCCAAATGCGGTAATTGCCCAACAAGAAATTTTTGGTCCCGTTGTCGCGGTAATCAGGGCGAAAAATTTCCCAGAGGCTTTGGCAATTGCCAACGATACCAACTACGCTCTAACTGGAGGGCTTTACTCTCGAACTCCCTCGCACATTCAAACAGCGCAGGAAGAGTTTGAAGTTGGGAATTTGTACATTAACCGTACCATCACAGGTGCAATAGTTGCACGGCAACCCTTTGGTGGTTTCAAGCTTTCTGGAGTTGGTTCTAAAGCGGGTGGCCCTGACTACTTGCTGCAATTCCTAGAACCGCGTACGGTGACGGAGAATATCCAGCGGCAAGGTTTTGCGCCAATTGAAGGGGCAGAGTAAAGTTTTTAGGGTGGGCAATGCTAGCCCTTTGGTGGTGCAATCCCAAAGAATCAGCTTTCTTTGTGTCTTCGTGTCTTAGTGGTTCAAGAAAATTTATTTTTTCACCACCCTCCGGGTTCGCCAGTCCCCCATCTCGGCAGAAGCCAAGACGGGGGCTGGACTCACCAAGACACTAAGACACGAAGTGGGCAATGCCCACCCTGTTTTATAATTGAACCGCCAAGACGCAAAGAACGCCAAGAGATTTTCATGAAGAGTTCAATTATTAGAGTTGCTGATTCTTCGGAAGATTTTCGGAACATCCAAGAAATTAGAAGGAAAGTATTTCAGAAAGAGCAAGGAATGGAACAAGATTTAGATTTTGATGGTCTAGATGAGACGTGTGAGCAGTTGATTGCTTATTTAGATGGAGAATGTGTGGGGACGGCTAGGATTAGATATTTGGATGAGAAAACGGCGAAGATAGAAAGGCTAGCTGTTTTGCCAATGGCTAGAGGACAAGGAATTGGCAAGAAAATTACTGAAAAAGCACTGTTAGTTTTAGCTAGCAAAAATATTCCAGAAGTGGAGATTCATGCCCAAGAGTATATAAAAGGTTTGTATCAGCAGCTAGGTTTTCAAGAAGAAGGAGAAGTTTTTGAAGAAGCTGATATTCGTCATATCAAAATGAGGAAAAAATTAATTGATTTTTAGTTAGTAGTTAGTAGTTAGTGGTTGTAGAGACGTGCCATGGCACGTCTGTACATTGGTTAGTGGTTGGTAGTTAGTAGGTAGTAGGTAGAACTTAGTAGTTGGTAGCTGATTTTTTACCACTAACCACTATCCACTAACTACTATCCACTATCCACTAACTACTATCCACTATCCACTAACTACTAACCATTCAGGTCAACATAACTCATGAGTAATCGAAAATATCCGCGCAAAGGCTATAAAAGTTTACTGATCCTCAGCATAATTTGGCTGCTGGGTGCGGTGGGCGATCGCATTTGGTTAGCCTTAGATCGCTCCATTCCAGCTTGGGATCAGGCGGATTATTTAACTGGGACGTTGACCTATTGGCAAGCTTTACAAGATCCCAAATGGTGGGATGGTGAGTGGTGGCAAAATTTTTGGATGCTATCTTCTAAAATACCGCCCTTAACTTACATGGTTACAGCTATAGTACAAAACATTTTTGGCACTGGGCCGGATCAAGCCACACTGGTAATGCTGTTATTCAGTGCTATTTTACTAGGTTCGGTTTATGGATTGGGTGCAGTATTGTTTAGCGAGGCTGTGGGTTTGTGGGCAGCAGCACTATGCCAAATTATGCCCGCTCTCTATCAATTACGTCTAGATTTTCTCCTCGATTATCCTCTTGCAGTTGTTGTTACCTTCAGTTTTTTTTGCCTCACTGTTTGGAAAGTAAAAGTCAAGAGTCAACAGTCAACAGTCAACAGTCAAAAATCTCCCCATCTCCCCATCTCCCCATCTCCCCATCCTCTTCTATTGGCAGCAGCTTTTGGTTTATCTTTGGGATTGGCGTTGATGGTGAAGCAGACGGCTTTGTTGTTTCTGCTCACACCGATAGTATGGATTGGGTTTGGCGCACTTCGTCAACGCCATTGGGGACAGTTAGTGCAGTTAATTGGCGCTTTGTGCTTGTCGGTTTTGGTATTGAGTCCTTGGTATCGTGCTAATTGGTTACTGATCCTCACTTCTGGCAAACGAGCAACGTTAGACTCTGCTACTGCTGAGGGTGATGCACCCCTCAACACACTGCAAGCTTGGACTTATTACTGGCATCAATTGCCCAATCAGGTTTCTTTACCGTTGTTAATAGTGTCAATATTTGCGTTGCTACTTTACTGGGGAAGCTCATTGGAAAAAGACGCGGTGACAATCAGACGCGGGGACACGGAGACAGAAAAATTCACCGCGTCACCGCGTCACCGCGTCCCCATGTCCTTTTCATCCTCACTTAAGTGGCTGGCAATATTTTTGGTAGGTGCTTATTTTCTTTCATCTCTAAACCCAAACAAAGATACACGCTATACGTTACCTTATTTACCAGTACTTTCAGTATTTTTAGCCTATGGCTTAACCCGTTTCCGCAGTCTCTGGGGACAGCGTCTCCGTTGGGGTACTTTTGGTTTGGCAGTGCTTTTGATGTTGTTTAATCTGTTCCCAGTGGGAGGTAGTGTTGGCAGTTGGATGACACAAGTTTTGAGTCCAAATGCTCAGCATTATCCTTACATGAAAGAAGAATTACCCCATCGCCAGGTAATTGCCCAAATTATCCAAACAGAACCATATTTGCGTTCCACAGTGGGTGTATTGCCATCGACGCCAAAAATCAACCAGCACAATTTGAATTACTATGGGGCGTTGGCAAACTTTCAAGTTTACGGACGACAGGTGGGAATAAGGAAAAAGTTTGTCAAACAAGATGGGCGATCGCTTTCATGGTTCCTCACTAAAACTGGCAAACAAGGTTCTGTACCAAAAGCCCAAGCTATGATGGTTAAAACTGTGGAGGAGGGTGGCAATTTTCAACTCAACAAGTCTTGGGAGTTGCCTGGTAGCGGTACTATCAAGCTTTATCACCAACAAACGCCACCAATAGAAGTAAAACCAGTTTCTCAGCAAGCACTAGCCAAAGTTACCCTGTTACAAGTCACAGTGCCAGAAAAAGCCCCGCCAGGAGTCCCAGTACCTGTAACTTATGAGTGGAATGGTGCTTGGGAAGAATTGCAAAACGGTATTGTGCTGTTGACTTGGCGTCATTCCTCGGATGACAAAATGTCATGGATACACGATCGCGGTATCGGTATGGGAAATTTACATGCAGGTGCAAACAAACCCCAAGGTACATTGCAAGTGATTGAAAGGATGGCGATGTTACCACCTGCTGATATTGCACCAGGAAATTACAACTTAGAAGCGATTTACCTCAACCGAGTAACTAGGGCAACTTATTCAATTCCTGTGCCAAAAGTAACTTTGCAAATCGACCCACAAGCAAGTGCTACGAGCGCGCCAGAGTTGGATTTAATCACGCAGTTGCGAATGTTAGCAGCAAATTTACCTCATGGTACAAAGGCGTTGGAGCAACTTTTTGAAGAGATTGGACGTATCAATCAATACGACCCTACCCAGGATTATTTGGAACAGGCGCGGCTGAGTTTGGAATATCGATTGCAGCACGTTTCACAAAATCGAGATTGGGCTTATGCTTTGGCTTTAGCAAACGTGTTACAGAAAAAAGCGAATGGTGCGATCGCGGCTTTGGAACAAGTAACTCAATTAGACTCAGAAAACCCTTATGCCTGGGCATATTTGGCATTTGTCCAAATCTATAATTGGCAACCAGCCGCAGCCGAAAAATCCCTTCAGCCAAGTTTAGTTAAAAATCCCAACTTAGTAGAAATTCAGGCATTGAATGGAATTGCTGCGCTAATGCAAGGAAAGGTGATGAAAGCGTGGCGGATTTTTAAAATGATTAATATCGAACACAGATAAACCTTCGCAATGCCAAAACTTTCGGCGATCGCATTCATTCCAATTGTTCTAGGGTGTCCCGCACCTCAACTAGGTGATTCTTAAACACCTCTAGGGATAGCAAATATTATTGTTCCATTTTTTGGTGGCATTCCAGCCACAGGTGCGATCGCTCAGACTGCTGTCAATGTCCGTTCTGGCGGAAAAACCCGACTATCGGGGGTAATTCACGGTATTGCCTTAGCCATGATCGATAAAATCACCACCCTTTGATCATCATCAGCATCAATTACAGGGAATTGGTATTAGACCAAGATATTGAAGACTTTCGTTATAATCAAGGTCTTAGTCGGTGTAAACTCAAGGCTTTAAAGCCCCACCGAACCTGTACTCAGGTCACTGGTGGGTAGTTCGGTTGTTACAAAGATTTGACCAAACAGGGCGAACCTCAGCCAGCAGGTGTAAATTCTTCATCAATAGATGCAATCAGTTGCACAACCCGATCTTTAATTTCATCACGCACGCGGGGAAAAATTTCAGGTTGTTCAGCTGGATCATCCAACTGCCAGTCTTCAAATACTTCCCGTACAACCCACTCTGACGGTAAATTCACGCCACAGCCACACAGTGAAATTACTGCATCAAAGTCTTCGGCTTTGAAATCACTAAGGGGTTTGGAGTATTGGTCGGAGATGTCAATGCCAACTTCTTTCATAGCAGCGATCGCCTCTGGTCTGACTTGGCTTGCTTCTAATCCAGAACTCGTTACCTCAATCTTTCCCTTACCAAGGGTTTTGGCAAAGCCTTCCGCCATTTGAGAACGGGCAGAATTCTTTTTGCAGACAAACATCACACGTTTCATAGTTTAATTCCTCTGTTAATGTGACTAAAATTGCCTTATCAGCCTTTGTGAGCATGAACCTCAAGTGCGCTATTCGCTACCTTGATAATTTCTTTGGCTGCTTTTTCCTTGCGTTCGCTGTAGCGGTCTGTGAGGTAATCAACTTTAGTGAAGGGGTTAAATCCCGCATTTTGTGCTTCCGAGTCCCGCAAGCCTGTACGGGCGATCGCCAAATCAAATACTTTCACAACCTGAGTACCAAGTGAGCTAGCAAATTCTTGATTGCCACCAACCGCATTTTCGCCAGCAATCCTACCTTGCTTATGAGCTGTAGTTCCCAAGGGTAGATACGTATACTCATTCAGCAGGCGATGCCAAGTTTCCACACAGTCTCCGGCTGCATATATATCAGGAACGTTAGTTTCCATCTTGCGGTTAACTTGGATGGCACCCCGTATACCTGTTTTCAAGCCTGCTGTTGATGCTAAGTTGGTTAATGGCTGCACTCCAACCGCTACCAATACCATATCAGTAGTTTTGTGGAAGCCACTAGACCCAGACACTACTAACTGTGTTCCTTGTTGTTCAATAGTATTGATTTCAACACTATTGATCGCCTCAACTCCGTGACGTTGCAATTCTTCAGCGATGACATGCCCTAAACTGGGGTCAACAGTCCTCATCACACTTGGCGATCGCCCCACCACCGTGACGGCTATACCTCGATGAATTAAAGCATCTGCCATTTCCAAACCAATGTACCCGTCCCCGATAATTACGGCTGATTTGGGTTCATGGTGAGTCAGGTAATGGTGGACGGCAAAGCTATCTGCCATTGAATGTAAGAGAAACACTCCCGCTAGGTTTAACCCTTGAATAGGAGGGTTAACAGGCACAGCACCAGTACCAATGACGAGCTTATCGTAACTCAGCCATTGCTCTTGCCCTTGTTCATCCACAACTTTGACCTGTTTTTTGTCAGCATCAATACTCTGTGCCGTGTGGTTGAGTAATAGACTAATGCCTGTTTGCGTAATTTCCTCTGCTGTCCGATGGGCAAGATTGCGCCAATCTGGTACTTCACCACTGAGATAAAAAGGAATACCACAAATACTGTAGTTGGGAAAGCTATCAGCTACAACTACGGTGACACTAACTGTAGAATCCAACTCTGTTGCCCTTAAGGCAGCGCTGATGCCTGCATCGCTTCCGCCGATAATGAGTAAATTCATTTTCCTCAATCGTTAGCTTGCTTTTGCAAATGTTGGCACAGACCTTTTCCAATTTGCCTGAGCTATCCACCATTCATTATTCACGGTGCTTTTGCAAATGTTGGAACAGACCTTTTCCAATGCCCAATTGCTTTTTAGTATGCTTTAACTACCCATTGAACCTGCCGGATTTATACTTGCACTCGTAATTGGAAGGTTGTCATCACTTACTCGCGATCACTTGAAGGCACTAAAACAGCGCGGATCTCGTAATGTTGCTTTTTCTGGTTCCCGTGGAAACCAAGCAGCAGTGCGCTTGCAAAACTCAACCAACATCAACATTACTGGTACTTCGATTAAAACCCCTACCACTGTAGCGAGTGCCGCACCGGAATTTAAACCAAACAGCATTACAGCAGTGGCAATGGCTACTTCAAAATGATTGCTAGCCCCAATTAATGCAGCAGGTGCAGCATCTTCATAGGATAAATTCATTTTCAAAGCTACTACATAACTAATCAAGAAAATGAAATTTGTTTGAATAAACAAAGGTACGGCTATTAACAAGATGTGCAAGGGATTGTTAACAATTAATTCTCCCTTAAAGGCAAACAGCAACACTAAAGTAAGTAGTAAGGCGGTAATGGCAACCGGAGTGAGATACTTTAAAAATCGTCGTTCAAACCACTCTCTACCTTTGTGTTTTAAAATCCAGTAACGGCTGTACATTCCCGCCACTAACGGTAAACCGACATAAATTAGTACTGACAAAGCAATTGTTTGCCAAGGCACTGTTAAATCATTCGCCGCTAGCAACCACCTACCCAACGGTGCATACAAAAACAGCATCGCTAGGGAATTCACCGCCACCATCACCAAGGTGTGTCCCTGATTACCGTAGGAAAGATATCCCCACATCAGCACCATCGCAGTACAAGGAGCAATTCCTAATAAAATTGCACCAGCTATGTAGGAGTTCGCTAGTGTTACTTCACTACCACGAATTATCTCAGTTCCCACTATCAAAGGACGAAATAACCATCCTAGGAAAAACTGGGCAAATACCACCATTGTGAATGGTTTAATCAACCAGTTCACTACCAAGGTGAGAATAACAGGTTTGGGCGCACGGATGGCATTAGCAGCTTGGGTGAAGTCTATCTTCACCATGATGGGGTACATCATGAAAAATAAACAAACTGCGATGGGAATGGATACTTGATACACACTCATTGCATCTAGCGCCACCGCTACTCCTGGAAATAATCTACCCAGAACAATCCCTGCCAAAATACACAAAACTACCCAAACGGTGAGGTATTTTTCAAAAAAACTCAGATTACTTCCAGCTTGGACGCGAACTGTACTAGCTTGCGAACGATTTGTTCCCATTAATATCACCCTAAAAATAAAATGCTAGTCCCTTAGAGGCACATACTCTCCAGAATTTGCCGTCGTTATGCTATTTTTGCTAAAAGCTTCCATCTCTGCGGTCAAAATTGTTGCGATCGCTCTTTGGCACTCGCCTGCGTAATCGGATAAATTGTACTGGAACCATCAATTTTTACCGTTGCAACCTTTTCTGAACTACTAACTTCAGTCGTTTTTTGCGACTGCTGTTTCTGAGTAGCTGTATTGGTATTTGTCGTACAACTACTCACCAAAATCAACATCAAAAGCGCGATGAGCAATTTTTCTATCGCGCTCATTTAACTCACGTCATGGTACATATGCATGATTATACTCAGCATCATTTCAAAAAAACTTGATTGAACAACTATCATCATAACTCTTGTTCGCAGAAGTTAATTCAAAAATGATGGTTAATGATTGTTTAAGAATGATCTGGACAATATCGAACAGGCAAAATTTGGCTAAAGCGACGGAACTCTGATAGGTACTGCTCTAGGACAACAAACTGCGGCAGGTTGAGACTGTAGTAAATCCAGCGCCCTTCTTGACGAGAGCGGACTAAATCAGCTTCCTTGAGAGTTTTGAGGTGAAAAGACAACTTTGACTGGCTCACTCCCAAAATATCACACAAGTCACATACACAAAGCTCGTGTTGTTGCAGAAGTTCCAAGACCCTCATCCTAAGTGGATCGGAAAGGGCATGAAATCCAGAAACAATTACATCAGGAGTAGCAGTGGAGGAGATTTGCATTGATATGAGAGTGAAAATAAAGGTCTTTTCTATTGTGGACTAGAAACCATAACCTCAGCCTTGCCTGAACTGGTAGGAATTAAGCAAACAACGCAATTATTATTGATCCCTAGTTCAATCACTATGGTAAATCCATATGAAAATCGTTGTATAGCTATTGGTTTGATTGAGCATCAGTTTTTTTTAATTTTAATCTTTGTTAACTTTTGGTTAATCTTTTCTTAACCTATTCTGAATCTTATAAACTTTCATGTCTCAAATCTTGGCAACAAGCAGAGACTGATGCTTATAACTGCTATTTGTGTTAGCTTTATCGGACTGGTGTTATGAAGAGTAGTTTAATAATTTAACTAACCAATTATTTTTAATGTATAATTTGCCATGGATTCAGTTAATCAACTTTTTTTGAAATGCCCGATCTATTGCTATCTCAACATAGATGCGTGGCAAATGTAAAATCTTTCTCAAATTTTAGTGCCAGCTGACTACAAAAGTAGAAATTACAATGCTTAACATGCAGGTAAAACGAAAATCAATCCTGGCTTCTTTAGCGGTTGCTACCCTGATGCTGGCTGCCTGTGGTGGAGAGAACCAGAACACAACCTCTCAAGAAACAGAAACTACCCCTGCTGCCAGCCCTGCTGCTACAGGTTCTTCCTCCAATCTCAGTGGAAATGTACTTGGAGATGGTTCCAGTACAGTATTTCCAGTTTCTGAGGCTATGGCGGAAGAGTTTCAGAAGAAAAATCCAGGTGTCAAGGTGACGGTGGGCGTGTCAGGAACTGGAGGAGGCTTTAAGAAGTTCTGTGCAAATGAGATTGACTTCACTGGCGCTTCCCGTCCGATTAAGCCCTCAGAGGTAGAGCTCTGTAAGAAAAATAACGTTGAATACGTTGAACTCCCCATCGCCTATGACGCGCTATCGGTAGTAGTTAATCCTGCCAATAATTTTGCGAGTTGTCTCAAGGTAGATGAACTCAAAAAAGTGTGGGAACCAGCTGCCCAAGGTAAAATCATAACCTGGAACCAAGTTCGTTCTAGTTTTCCCAACGAAAAACTCGGGCTCTACGGAGCAGGTACAGACTCAGGTACCTACGACTACTTCACCGCAGCAATTGTTGGTGAAGAAGGTAAGAGCCGGGGTGACTATACAGCTAGTGAAGACGACAACACCATTGTCCAAGGGGTTGCCGGAGATAAAAATGGCATGGGATTCTTTGGGCTTGCCTACTATGAAGAAAATCAAAACAAGCTGAAATTAGTTCAGATCGACGATGGCAAGGGCTGCGTTACCCCCAGTCCAGAAACTGTTCGAGATGGTACTTACCAGCCACTTTCTCGCCCCATTTTCATATATGTCAAGAAATCAGTTGCCAATCGCCCGGACGTGAAGGTATTTACTGAATTTTACTTGGCAAAAGAAAACGAAAAGTTAGTGAGTGAAGTGGGTTATGTTCCCCTTCCAGAAGAAATTTACGTTGCGGCTCGCGATCGCTTTGCCAAAGGCACAACGGGTTCCATTTTTGAAGGTAAGGGTTCCACCGTGGGTCTGAAACTGGCAGATCTTCTCAAACAAGAAACAGGGGGTAAATAAAAGGTAAATAAAAGTAATATTTAATACTTGCTTTTTGGTAGTAGCAACTACGGTATAGGTTGTGAAGTGCTAGCTGGATCAGGTTAAAAAAACCGATCCAGTAGCCATTAATTTTTTGGTTGTTTTACGAATGAGTGTTGATTTTTCATCTGGGCGAACCCCTAATTCTAGCTTATGGCGTCCCAATCGCACCTTAAACCGATGGGTAGAGCAGGGAGTAAAAGCAATTTTCGGGTTGTTTGCCTTTATCTCTGTGCTAACAACCCTTGGAATTGTTCTCACCCTGATTTTTGAAACTATTGAGTTCTTCCAAGTAGTTCCATTTTGGCGATTCTTAACCGATACCCACTGGACACCGCTATTTGCAGATGCTCAATTCGGCATTTTTGTACTAATCAGTGCAACTTTCTTGACTTCGGTCATTGCAATTCTGGTCGCGCTACCAATTGGTTTGTTGTCGGCGATTTGTCTAAGCGAGTATGCTCCTGTTGGTCTTCGCCGCTGGCTCAAACCCACATTGGAAATTTTGGCAGGTGTACCCACAGTAGTTTATGGCTACTTTGCCCTTTTGTTTGTCACTCCCCTACTGCAAAAATTTATACCAGATATACAAGGGTTTAATGCTTTGAGTGCTGGATTGGTGATGGGTGTGTCAATTATTCCTTTGGTAGCTTCTTTGAGTGAAGATGCCATATATGCCGTGCCGCGCGGCTTGCGAGAAGGTGCTTACGCTCTGGGAACAACCAAGCGGGAAGTAATTACTGGGGTGGTACTGCCAGCGGCCTTGTCTGGGATTGTGGCGTCGTTTATTTTAGCTATCTCACGAGCAGTCGGTGAAACCATGATTGTGGCGATCGCCGCCGGTCAGAATCCCAGACTCACACTCAATCCACTTGTGCCGATTGAGACAATGACAGCTTACATAGTTCAAGTCAGCCTTGGAGATACCCCAGCAGGTTCTTTAGCATATAAGACCATTTTTGCAGTTGGTATGACCCTGTTCTTAATCACCTTGGTCTTGAACGTCTTTAGCTTCTGGTTTGTCCGACGCTTTCGGGAGAAGTATGAATGACCAACCAAGATTCTCACTTTGCTCAACTTAGCTCTTCTCCAAGAGACCAAAAATTCAAGACAAGGCTTTCTAATCGTTACAGCTTAGATCGCATCTTCAAAATTGCAGTATGGGTCGCAACCTTTGTCGGGATAGTCGTCCTGATTGTTTTACTTGCTGATGTTCTGATTGATGGACTTCCGGGGCTGAGTTGGTCATTCTTAACTAGCTTTCCATCTCGCCGCCCTAGTCAGGCAGGAATTCTATCAGCACTCGTTGGTAGCCTTTGGCTCTTAGTATTGATTGCCTTGTTCTCGTTTCCTCTGGGAGTTGGAGCAGGCATCTTTTTGGAAGAGTATGCTACTGACAACTGGTTTACCCGCCTCATCGAAATCAACATTTCTAATCTAGCAGCAGTTCCCTCAATCATCTATGGTTTGCTTGGTCTGGGACTTTTTGTCCGACTAATGGAACCAATTACGGGTGGTCGTAGCATTCTGGCAGGAACCTTAACATTGACGCTGTTGATTCTTCCAACCATTATTATTGCAACGCGCGAAGCACTACGAGCAGTTCCCAATAGTCTCCGACAAGCTGGCTATGCTTTGGGGGCAACTCGCTGGCAGGTTATTCGTGAGCAGGTCTTTCCCCTAGCATTTCCAGGTATTCTCACCGGCACAATTCTGGCTCTCTCAAGAGCGATTGGAGAAACGGCTCCACTAATCACAATTGGAGCGTTAACCTACATCGCATTTCTACCGTCAGGCTTACAAAGTTCATTTACTGCCTTACCCATCCAAATCTATAACTGGGTTTCTCGTCCTCAAACTGCATTCCATGATATTGCTGCAACTGGAATCATTGTACTAATGGTGCTGTTGTTGTTAATGAATGCAACTGCTATTTTTCTGCGTGACAAGTTTCAGACGCGAATATAAGCAAGACATAACTAAATTCACTGCAAGAGTAGAATTAGTTTACCTTCTAGCATTTTTGTCCTACTCAACGTTGTATGCCCATGCAATCAGATCCATCAACGTTACTTGGTCTACCCCCAGCCGTTTTGCGAACTGTTAATGTTTCTGTGTTTTATGGGAATTTCCAGGCAGTCCGCAATGTCTCTTTAGAAATTTATAGAAATGAAATCACTGCATTTATCGGTCCTTCGGGATGCGGCAAAAGCACGATTTTGAGATGCTTCAATCGCTTAAACGATCTGATTCCAGGTGCACAAATAGAAGGAAAAATAATTTATAACGGCAACGATTTGTATCAAAAAAACTTAGACCCTGTTGAAATTCGTCGCAAAATAGGCATGGTGTTCCAAAAGCCTAACCCTTTCCCCAAGTCAATTTATGAAAATATTACCTTTGGCGCACGTATGAATGGGTATCAGGGTAATTTAGACGAATTGGTAGAGCGATCGCTCAGGCAGGTCGCTTTATGGGACGAAGTCAAAGACAAGCTCAAACAAAGCGGACTATCCCTTTCAGGTGGTCAGCAACAGCGACTCTGTATTGCTCGTGCTATAGCAATTGAACCAGAAGTCATCTTGATGGATGAGCCTTGTTCAGCTCTCGACCCCATCTCTACTCTGCGAATTGAGGAATTACTAAGGAAACTGAAGAAGCATTATACCATCATTATCGTGACGCATAATATGCAGCAAGCTTCACGTGTAGCAGACAGAACTGCTTTTTTCAATGCTCAATCAACGGAAGATGGCTCACGCTTTGGTTATCTGGTGGAGTATGACATGACTGAACAAATCTTCCAAAATCCCAAGCAAGAAGCCACAAAAGAGTATGTGAGCGGGCGCTTTGGTTAATATTGTGATTCTAACTGCATTTATGTCTATCAGAGTACTGTTGCTTCAGCCCCATGCAGCCTACCCGTCGCTGTTGTCAAGATTAGAGTTAACGGCATTCTTTTCATTTCTTTAGCTTTATTCGTGAATTTTTACTTGACAAATCAATTTTTTTTGAAATGATAAAAGTATCCCTCCACTTTCACTAAAAGGAATTCACAAAGATCAACCTAACTTTCAAAACAAATTATGTCTCTCAAAGTCGAGATTTATACTAAAAGCTCATGCCCTTATTCAATTCGTGCCAAACATTTGTTGAATTCTAAAGGGATTGCTTTTACTGAATACTCTGTTGATGGAGACGAAGTCGGTCAATCTTTGATGGCTCAGCGAAGCAACGGCCAGCGTTCTGTACCGCAGATATTTATTCAGGAACAACACATTGGTGGCTGTCAAGAGCTTTATGAGCTTGAACGCCAAGGCAAGCTTGATGAAATTTTACGAAAAAACTCTGTGTAAAGGGCAAAGGAATCTATGGCTTTCAATACGCAGGTGAAATTAGGGCTTTCTTTTGTATCTATAACTGCTGCTGTCATAACTTTGACTGCTTGTGCCGACAGACAAAACCAAGCAAGCAAAGATATAAAAATTGATGGTTCCAGCACAGTCTATCCAATTTCAGACGCAGTTGCTAAAGAGTTTCGCAAAACCTCTCAAGGAAAAAACGTAACCATTGATGTAAAATTCTCTGGTACAACTGCTGGATTCAGAAAATTTTGTGCTGGTGAAACAGATATCAGTGATGCCTCACGCCCTATTCTGACTAAAGAAATGGATGCCTGTGTTAAAGCAGGTGTAGGGTTTGTCGAACTGCCAATTGCTTTTGATGCCTTAACAATTGCGGTCAATCCTCAAAACACCTGGGCAAAGGATATAACGGTGGCAGAACTGAAAAAGGTCTGGGAAAAAGCAGCACAGGGTAAGATTACTAACTGGAATCAGATTCGGTCTTCCTATCCCAACCGACCGTTGAAACTCTACGGTGCTGGCAAAGATTCCGGTACTTACGACTATTTCAACGAAGCTATCATGGGCGACAAAAACAATACTCGCTCTGACTACACAGGTAGTGAAGATGACAATGTTCTGGTAGATGGGATCGGCAAAGACCCAAATGCGCTGGGCTATATTCCCTTTGCATATTTTGAAGCAAACCAAAATAAACTGAAAGCACTGCCAATAGATAACGGTAAAGGCGGGGTGTATCCTTCTGCTCAAGTGGTGAGAACAGCTCAGTATCAACCTTTGTCTCGTCCGCTATTTATCTACGTTAATTCTAAGCTTGCTCAAGATAAGCCAGAGTTAAGAGCGTTTGTTGAGTTCTATCTGAAAAATGCCAGGAACTTGGTGACTACTGTGGGCTACATCCCATTACCAGATGAAGGTTATCGTCTATCTGAAATTCAGTTCACCAGAGGTGAAATTGGCACAGCCTTTGAAGGAGTTCCTGAGCCGAGCGTGACTATTGCAGAACTGTTACGTAGACAAGTAAAGTTCCAAACTGAGCAAGAGGCAAGCGCTCAAAAATCAAGCGGTGTTCAAAACTAATTTATTTTAAAATTTTCAAAATCAGCAGGAGAAATTTACCACACTAGTTCTCTTGATTCCCGTTACCATTACTAAACAACAAGGTTACGGCCCATCTGGACGCCCGCGTTCTTCAACGGTAGCGATCGCACGCGAAGATGGCGGTATAATTGGTGGACTCTAACCACTGCTTTACCGAAGAAAGGCAGAGGGCAGTCGCGATGAAAAAAAAATCATCACCATGCATGAAAAAACTTCACAAGAACTGCCCCTCTCCGGATACAGCTAGCGAATCAGGGGTATTACCCCTCATTGAACAATTGATTAATCGAATCCTATTACACGACCGTTAAGTAGCTAATTCATAATTTATTCTAGTTGAATAATACCTATTGGTTTGCGAAGACAAGCGTCAACACCAGCACCAAGTGCGCGATCGCTGTTTGTGATTTTCTTTGGTTCCTCTCGTTGTAGAAACTCTATAGGGGGTTCTCCTTTGATATCCTCTGGGTGGCTTTCCCCAAGGTACAAACTTTCTTGAGCAAGTGTTGAAGAGACACCTTCTGTTTGCAGAGGTCGATCTGGTAAGAATAGTGTAAACTGACTGCCTTTTCCCAAAATTGATTCCACCGTTACATCGCCACCATGCAAACGGGCTAACTTGCGTGTCAATGCTAAACCCAAACCCGTGCCTTCATATTGACGATTTAGCCGACTGTCAAGCTGTTTAAAGGGTTCAAATAGGAACTTAAACTGACTTTGTTCAATACCAATGCCTGTATCTGAGACTGTAAATTTAATCCCTTGGGGTACTTTTTTGATTTCCAAACACACCTTGCCTGCTGGTGTAAATTTAATTGCATTGGTAAGCAGATTGAGTAGCATTTGCTTGACTCGGCGCTCATCGGCAATGCAAATATCTGCTTTTTCATCAATTTCGGTTACAAGTTGCAATCCCTTTTCTTCGGCGCGATCGCGTACTGTAGATATGACATATTCACACAACTCTTGCACTAACAACTTAGACAGAAATAGTTCTTCTTTACCTGCTTCCACTTTCGACAAATCGAGGATATCATTGATTAGTGCCAGCAGATGTTCGCCACTGCTATAAATACAATTGACATACTCTTTTTGCTTGTCATTGAGAGAACCAACCATTTCTTGTTGCAGCAATTGAGACAACCCCATAATGGCGTTGAGAGGTGTCCGCAACTCATGACTCATAGTTGCTAAAAATTCACTTTTTGCCCGACTTCCCGCTTCTGCTGCTTCCTTACTTTCACAAAGTTCTAATTCTGTTTGTTTGCGTTCGGTGATGTCCTCAATCATGGCGAGAAAATACTCTGGTTCGCCATTGGTACTGGACATTATGGAAATACTTACCAAAGCCCAAACAAATCGATGATCTTTGTGTAGAAACCGCCTTTCCATCTCCAGGCGATCGCGAATTCCGAAAACAAGTTGTTTGTAGAGTTCTAAATCTCCCTCTTGCTTAAAAATAAAATCTGTGAAGCGTTTGCCAGATAACTCTTCTCGCGTATAGCCCAGCATCTGACATAATGCCGGATTGGTATCTACAATCCGTGCTTTCATATCTACTAGTCCGATACCAACAGAGGAACGTTCAAAAATCGCCCGGAATTCTGCTTCACTCTGTTTTAGTGCCTCCTGTGCGGCGTTACGCTCACTAGCTTCTATTGCCAAGGTAACGAAATCAGCGATCGAACCTGCAAAGTTCTCTTCCTCCACTGTCCACTGGCGAATCCTGCTAATTTGTTCGTGACACACCACACCCACCAAATGGCCACCCAACCAAATTGGGGCATTCAACAGAGATGCAATGCCAAAAGCAGACAGATAAGGCTCGGATAACTCTTGTGTTCTATTATCATTGCAGGCATCGTGGGCTGCAATGCTGCGTTGTTCTTCCAAAGCCTGAAAATAAGCAGGGAAATTTGCTTTCAACAGCGACATTCCCCAACTATGACGCTTTGTCCTCGCATCGTACAAATCGACACATTCAACTTTTGAGTGGTCGCTATTGTATAACCAGACACTGACTCGCTCTACTTCTATGGTTTGAGCAGCGGCTTCTGTGATTTCCCTTAAGGCTGCATTGAGATTACCTTGCTGCAAAGTCTTGCTTTTTGCTAGTTGCACTAGGGTTTTACTTTGTTTTCGCAAACAATTTTCCCTTTTTTGCAGTGCTTCTTCTACCCGCTTACGTTCTCTGATATCCCTAATCGCTACCACTCGCATTTTTTGCCCTTGGTAAGGAATGATTTTGCCTTGCATTTCCACTGGAAAAGTAGAGCCGTCTTTCTTAACTACAATTACTTCGTAGGGTTTTTCATAACCGGAAAGAATATATTTTCTGATTAACTCTTGTGATTCTGGTGTTACCAGTTCAAAACTGCTTTTACCAATTAGTTCTGCGACTTCATAACCTGTCATGTTTGCGACAACATGATTTGTATCTAAAATAATTCCATTGTCGTGTACGATAATTCCTTCAAAAGTTGCCTCAGACAAACAACGAAATCGAGCTTCGCTATCTCGCTGAGCAGATAAAGCTTGTTTAACAAGAGTAATTTCTCGGTTTTTAGGTATTTCTTCTAAAATTTGTTGACTTTTTTGGCGTTGACATTGCTGTCTTGTGACAGCACATAGCAGTATCCACCGCAACAATTGTGGTGTCATCTCACTTTTGACTAAGTAATCTTGAGCATTTATGCTCAGCACTCGTTTTAGCATTGCCTCATCTTGGCGATCGCTCATCGCGATAACTGCCACATTTGGGAACAGTGAGTGCAACTTCCGGATAATTTCTAAATTCTGAGCATTCCTAACAGATAAATCCAATATCGCTACATTGATAGATTCAGCCTGTAAAACAGATATAGCCTCAAGGAATTCCTGAACCTGAATCAACTGAAATTGAGGAACAGACGTAGAGTTACTTCTTCCTGCTGCCAAGAGCATTTCTTGGATTAAGTCAGCATAGCTCTGACTCTCCTCAAATAGCAAAATTTTAATTAGTTCACATGCCATGCTTGTCACCAGTAGAACATCTTCACAAAAAGGGCGACAATCAAAGTCGCAAAACAATGATGTTTGCCTTATCGCCATTCTTTGTGAGTGTGTTAACACCCCGTTTACGTAAAACCACTGTTAAGAATTTATTTATGCCCAAGCTGAGAGGGATAACATTATATAGTAATATTACTGAAAAAAGATAAAAACTGCCGTAAAGTTGATCGCTCTACCTTAGATCAATACCTTCGTCAATTTTGTGAAACGCCCGCAGGCTGAAAGGCTGGACACCAGTTGCAACAATGGGGTAAACCCTCCAACGCACTGGCACAGCTACACGTCAAAGCCCGCCTCCTTGGGCTGAAAAGCTTACAGGCTGAGGAGGCGGGCTTGGTTTATGTAGCTGCACCCTTCGAGGGTGTCGGATTTTGACGAAGGTATTGCTACACAGTCGATGGTTAAGAGTTAGGGCATTGCTGAATCAAGATATGAATTGTCATTCTGAGCGGAACCCTACCCTGCGGAGGGCTTTATTGCCCATTCCACAATTTTGGAGCTGAAAATCACTACCCCAGTCCCTAATCACCAGTCCCCAGTCCCTTTTACCGTATTGATTTTTCGTACTGGCAAATAGTTTATTACTGAACTTAATTGCGCTTTACTTCGACATAATCTTGGAGTTGCCGTTTGGCAGCATCAAAGGCATCCCGAATTGCCACATAAATATCTTTATGGCTTTCATTGTCAGATGGATTGCGATTGACTACTATCTCTGTTCCTGGTAAAGTGAGGTCAATTTGTATATGATAAAGCTTGCCCTTTTGGTGATTTCGATGTGGTGCGTCTACGACTACTCGACAGCTTGTAATTCGGTTATGAAATTGCTCTAATTTAGCGGCATATTCACGAATTTTTTCCTCAACCGCTTCAGATTGTTGAACATTGCGAAAGTTAATTTGTAGTGGCGATCGCATTTTTTCTCCTCACTGTGTACATTGATTAAGTCTACTTAAAGATTAAAAAGAAAATTTGAGGAACTTGTGAGGAACTTCCCCAATTCAAGCGGGTGATTCTCGTGTGAAATACTCCCGATGCCAAACCAGATTTCCCCATATCCCATTCTCTTACCTACAGACAGATACCCAGCCTCTGAGATTTTGCAAGAATTAAATTATTAAATTAATTGCAACTATTGTGGAGATGGAGCAATGAGCAATGGCGACTTGAGAATTGTCTCCCTAATTCCTAGTGGAACTGAGATTTTAGCAGCGTTGGGTTTAACTGATGCTATTGTTGGGCGATCGCACGAGTGTGACTACCCCCCAGAAATTCAAGATCGTCCGATTTGTACCCAACCCAGGCTGAACACTAGTGCTTCAAGCAGTGAAATCAACGACAAAATTAATAAATTAATCCAATCTGCTCTCAGTATCTACGAGATTAAAATCGAGATTTTGAAGCGATTGCATCCCACTCACATTATCACCCAAGATCAGTGTGATGTCTGTGCCGTCAGTGTATCAGAAGTGGAAAAGGCTGTAGCTTCAATCACTCATACCCCACCCGAGATTATCTCTTTAAAACCGAATGTTCTCAAAGATGTTTGGGCTGATGTAGAGCGAGTAGCTAACGCTTTTGGTGTAGACTCATTGAAGGTGCTAGAAAACTTAGAAGCTCGCGTAAAAATAGTTTCTCAAAAAACACAAGGACTTTCCCAAACAGAGAAATTACCAACAGTAGCATGTATCGAATGGACTGACCCTTTGATGATTGCTGCTAATTGGATTCCTGAATTAGTTACCTTAGCAGGAGGAGAACCGTTATTTAGTACCACAGGTCAACCTTCCTCACATTTAAAGTGGGAAAATCTGATTGCGAGCAATCCAGATATTATTATTTTTATGCCCTGTGGCTTTGATTTAAATCGCACTCGTCAAGAAGCTGAGTTATTAACTCAACATCCAGAGTGGGAAAATCTGCGTGCTAACCAAAATGGCAGAGTCTATATCACTGATGGTAATTCTTACTTCAACCGTCCAGGGCCTCGACTGGTAGATTCAACAGAAATGTTAGCAGAAATTCTGCATCCGGAAATTTTTCAATATGGTTATAAAGGAAAAACTTGGGAACTCTTGTAAAATTATGAATTATGAATTATGAATTATGAATTATCAAAAATTCTATCATTTGTGATTCATAATTTACGGCAGTTTTCATATCAATGGAGGACATAATTACTCCAACTCTATTCCTCATTCTCTATTCCCAGCCTTGACTGTAGTTTATGCATCTCAAAATAGCTATATCATTTTTTGCTTGCTACATTATTTACCCATTCAATAATGGGTTTTAAGCTTCCTGGTAGTGCTGCCTCACTGACTGTAACCGTGTGTTGCTGACCGTTATTTTCTACTGTCAAAGTATACTGAAAGCGATCGGCTTGGTGAGGAGGAGCATTAATTTTTGTGGGTAGACTAAAGAAATTTGCGGCTTCTAACATTTGAGGTAACTGCTTAGCCTCCTCTGGAGACAGATTAGCCGTATCAACAGTTGCTTTCTTGCTTATGCCAGTAAAACCACCCGTGCGTTGAAGCGAGATCCGCATTTGTCCTCTCCGTAATGCTGCCTTTTGCTATAAACAAAAATACCTGGGAGATTTAAGTTTCTTCTCCCAGTTTAGCAACAAAAGACAACAAGAAATTATGAATTGTAAATTATGAATTATAAATGATAAAAACTTTCATAATTCATAATTCATAATTCATAATTCTAAATAACTCCCACCTCTTTCCAAGCCTTCTCCACTGCATTTTGTTCTAGGCTTCCTTGACCGTAGAGTTCACCAGCAACCTGAATAATTGTCTTGGCAGCACGTTTAAAACTAGCCCGAGAACGCAGGCGATCGCGTAAAGCAATATACCAGATTTTGCCAACTTTTTCCCAAGCATAACCGCCAATCTCTGTTGCTGCTATGTAAAAGGCGCGGTTGGGAATACCCGAGTTGATATGCACCCCACCGTTATCCTCAAAACCCATATATTTATCTTTCATATGGCCTGGTTGGGGATCTTTGCCCAGTATTGGGTCATCGTATGCTGTCCCCGGCGCTTTCATGGAGCGAATACCCACACCTTTGACTTTGTCTGTAAATAAGCCTTCTCCAATGATCCAGTCTGCTTCTTGTGCAGTCTGTTTTTTTACCCACTGTTTCACCAATGAGCCGAAGACATCAGAGAATGATTCATTTAGTGCCCCAGACTCGCCAAAATATATGAGACCAGCTTCATACTGAGTAACACCGTGTGTTAATTCATGCCCGATAATATCAATACATTTGGTAAAGCGCTGAAAGATTTCACCGTCGCCATCACCATAAACCATTTGGTCGCCATTCCAAAAGGCGTTATCGTATTTGACACCGTAATGCACAGTGGAGTCTAAACGCAGCCCTTTGTCATCGATAGAATTTCGCTCGAATACCTCATAATATAAGTCATAGGTTGCCCCAGCAGCATCATAAGCTTCGTCGACTGCATCATCTCCACTGCGAGAATCGCCTTCGTGACGCACTGGCTTACCAGGAAGTTCTTCAGTACCTTTAGCATCAAAAATTGTGCGACGTTTCTCACCGGGAGAAACTGCAAAATTGATATTACCGACTACATTTCGCCGTCCCCGAAACTGTGCCGAAACACTTAATGTGTGAAATGCCCATCTGCGCTGTTCGGGGCTACCATTCACTGCGATATTTTCTAGCATGTGGGGCGGCACAACACAACAAATAGGGCATCTAGAATATAGTTGATGCTCACACCCAAACCCCAATGATTTTTTCGTATTTCGAGCCATCCCAGATTTTCTCCTTCTTGCTAAATTGAGTGATGGCAAACACTGGTTTTAATACTAAGTTGCAGTCAAAGATAGTACTTCCCTCACCCCGCCTGTCGGCACCCCTCTCCCAATTTGGGAGAGGGGAAGGGGAGAGGCCACGAATTGCTATTGCTATGTCTGAACGCAACTTGGTATAACTCCACTGTAAAAATGAGCAGAAAACCTAATCAAACAGCGAGTTTTTAGTTTGTGTTTTTGAAGGTATTTTCTACTCTTTATTTTCAACAGATTAGTTGCTCATTCACAGTACCCTTTGAGGGTACTTTTATGTTGGGGTATTATGTTGGGGTATCGCATCAAAAAACAAGGTAAACTTTTAAGCTGTAATTTTGAGCCTAAATCCTGGCTTCATTCAGCAACACTTTTTCATATACCCAACGGGCTTATATTGGCGCGACACAGCTAATTTTGTGCATTAGAAAAATCTTGTGGGATGGGCTTCTAGCCCGTCCTCATAGGCGGGCAGGATACCCGCACCACAAAACAATTTATTGCATCATTTTAGTCGTATCACGCCAACATAATAGTTATTATTAACCGTACTTATGTTATTTTTTACTTTTTTTTAACTACATATTTAATAATTCACCAAGCAGGAGTATCGCACTATCCCAAAAACAGCTTATACGCTGGATTCTTGTTTTCATCCCAATAGCGATAGCCAAGTGCATCTAAAAATACTTGCCACTCTTCCATCTCGTGAGGGGGAACTTGTATCCCAACGACAATTCGCCCGTAGTCTGCACCATTGTTGCGATAGTGGAACATGCTGATATTCCAATTCGGACTCATGGAATCTACAAACTTCATCAATGCGCCGGGACGTTCGGGAAACTCGAAACGGTAAAGCAATTCATTGTGGGCAAGGGGGGAATGTCCGCCAACCATGTGCCGCAGGTGTAATTTCGTTAATTCGTCATCGGTTAAGTCAATAGTTTTGAAGCCACACTCTTCAAAAGTTGCAACCATATTTGCCCTGTCGGCACGTTTTTCTATTTGCACGCCCACAAAAATATGTGCCTCTTTTTCATCGGCAATGCGATAGTTAAACTCAGTCAAGTTGCGTTTGCCCATGCATTGGCAAAACTTGCGGAGACTACCAGCCTCTTCAGGAATTGTGACTGCAAAGATGGCTTCGCGGCGTTCGCCCAACTCTGCCCGTTCTGCCACAAACCGGAGGCGATCGAAGTTCATATTGGCACCACAGGCTACGGCAATTAACGTTTGCCCTTCGATTTGCTCCCGCTCTACATAGGCTTTGGCACCTGCGATCGCCAGTGCCCCCGCAGGTTCTAAAATAGATCGTGTATCTTCAAATACATCTTTAATCGCGGCACAGGTATCATCCGTATCAACGAGAATGATATCATCTACATATTGCTGGCACAAGCGAAAAGTCTCTTCACCCACTTCCCGCACCGCTACACCGTCAGCAAATAAGCCCACCTGGGACAATCGCACTCGCTGTCCTGCTTTTAGAGATTGATGCATGGCATCGGCATCTACAGGCTCAACGCCAATAATCTTGATTTCTGGACGCAACCGCTTCACGTATGCCGCAATCCCAGAGATCAATCCACCACCACCAATCGCTACAAAAATCGCATGGATGGGTTGCTGGTATTGGCGCAAAATTTCCATGCCGATGGTTCCCTGTCCCGCAATCACCTCCGGATCGTCAAAAGGGTGAATAAAAGTTAAGCCCTTTTCTGCTTCCAATTGACGGGCGTAAGCATAAGCATCATCGTAGGTATCCCCATGCAACACTACCTCTCCTCCCCTGGATCTGACTGCATCCACCTTAACTTGGGGTGTGGTTACAGGCATAACGATAATCGCTCGTGTTCCTAACTGCCGGGCACCAAGGGCAACTCCTTGAGCATGGTTGCCAGCAGATGCAGCAATTACACCCTGTGCCAGTAAATCCGGGGGTAGGTTTGCCATCTTGTTATAAGCACCACGCAGCTTAAAGGAAAATACTGACTGCATATCCTCGCGCTTCAGCAGGAGTTTATTATTCAGTCGTGCAGAAAGATTTGGGGCATACTCCAGTGGTGTTTCTTGGGCAACATCATATACGCGGGCAGTCAGAATTTGTACCAGATAGTCACAAAGCATGGGCATTAACAAGTTGATAGATGCCGGATAGAGGATAATTTTACGGCACTTGTGTACCTGTTTTGCAGATATGGTTAGATTGAGCGTCAAATTCCCGACTTCCTTGAAGAAGTCGGGAATCTTGTGTTGCATCACGCCTGCTCTATTTTTTGTGTAATTTTTCCAACTGCTTGGGCGAGCCTCCTGTCGGAGGAGCTTCGCTAACGCTTGAGCATCTTTCCTAAAAAAAGTTTCCCTGTCGCCGTTACTCCAAACAATCTCGCAGGTAAATTGCCAAGACATGTTGAAATGAACTTTCCGAAATCGAACTTGGCGAACGTAAGCTAAATTTATCAAGCCTCTTGTGGGTGTTTGGCAAAGCAGGGGTTTTAGTTCGAGGGTTGCTTGTGGCATCATTGATATATCCTTAACTTCTGTTTTGGAATAGAGAGGCGGTTTTAGGCTTGGACTCTTGGAACCGCCTTCTCTATTTCTATTAAATCAAGTTATATTGTAGAAGTCAATCAATATTGTATTAATTTTTTGTAGTAGGAATTTGTGTCGATGGATTCGGGCAAAAGTTTTATGACATTAAGAGAGTCGCTAGGACTTACGCAAAAGCAAATAGCGGATGCAGTAGGTGTTACCGATCAAACAGTTTCCAACTGGGAAAGGGGAATTCATGTACCACGCCTCACCTTAAGGCAGACAGTCAAGCTTTGCGAAATCACAAAGCGCAATGTTGAAGATTTGGCTGATTTATTTGAACCAGAAACAGAAAAGGGTTTCAAATAATGCAAATTGCCCCCGCTGTCTCCCTGATGGGCGGCGTGGGGCATGGGGCACAAAAATTATGAATTATGAATTATGAATTATGAAATTTTTAGCCCAATCGCATTCATCATTCATAATTTTCACCTATTCCCAATCCCCATTACCCCTTATCCCCAGAGGGGGCCCCACCTTCCCCAATTCCCAATTCCCAATTCCCCAAGTCGTCGGGTAAAGAGGCCTCTGTGCACGAGGGAACAGAGTTTCCCGCCGACTTTTGATGAATACGCAAATTACAAGCGCGAAGCTGATATTACTAAACTTAAAAAAGAAAGCGATCGCATCTTACCAATTTGAGGTCATCAAAAAGCCCTATCAGTCAATCAGACAGCGGAAAGCTGTAAAAATCAATGGTCGAAACAATTATTGTTTTTCTCATTATTGGGCTAATTATCACTGGGATTTTAGTTAGTCCCATCCTAACTAAACAGCGAAGAAACCGTTTTAAACATCGCCCTTTTCCTCCACTTTGGAACGCCATTATTGAGAATAATTTTCCTATTTATCCCCGTCTTTCTCCCGATGAACGCAGACGGCTTCAGGGACATATTCAAGTCTTTTTAGCGGAAAAACAATTCATCGGCTGTAAAGGATTGCAAGTGACAGAAGAAATGAAACTAACTATTGCTGCTGTCGCCTGTTTACTCTTGCTGAATGAGCGAGGAGAATACTTTCCTAAACTTCGTTCAATTTTGATTTACCCAAGTATTTATATTGTTAATGAAACTGTCGCCACTGGGGATTATGTTGTCGAAGAAAGGCGCGTAGCAAGATTGGGGGAATCATGGAGCAAAGACCAAGTGATATTGTCTTGGGAGCAGGTACAACAAGATACTCGCAACTGGAGTGATGGACATAACGTTATTCTGCATGAATTCGCCCATCAGTTAGATCAAGAAGATGGTAAAGCCGAGGGTGTTCCGATTTTGCCACGAAAATCAGATTATCCCATCTGGGCTAGGGTGATGACAGAAGAATATCAACAACTTTGTAGTGATGTTCAACGAGGTATTAAAAGCGTCATAGATAATTATGGTGCAACTAATCCCGCAGAATTTTTTGCTGTGGCGACTGAGACATTCTTTGAGAAACCGCAGCAGTTGCTGAAGCAGCATCCGTCACTTTATGAGCTACTGCAACGCTACTATCAATTAGATCCGGTGCAATGGGTTTAGATATTTAGATTGGTTGATAGGATGAGTGATTGGAATGAAACGCTAATAGAGCAAAAAGTAACCTACACTCTAGAGGTTAATGGCAAATTTTACTTGATTGAAAATGTACCTGCGCGAGTTAATCCAGAAACTGGAGAACAGTTTTTCTCTCCATCTACAGTAGAACGCTTACAGCAGATTATTCTCAACCAACAAGAGCCTGTACGTTTTGTTGAAACACCAGTATACGACTTTGCTGCCTAGTACAAATCTGTAGAAAGCTGTACTGGAGGGCTGTAATCGCAAGCTTGAACAAACAAAGCGATCGCCCTTTTATGTAGTCTTGAGTAAATGCGATCGCCATATTGAAGAAAATTTTAGCTTTCTAAGACCGATAAACATCTCTACGGTGCTTCACTTTGACTACAGTCACCAACAATAGGTCATCTTGAATTTGGTACACAATCCGATAACAACTTAATCTGACTCTGTATAAATCTTCTGCCCCCTCCAGCTTTACTACGCCATCCGGACGCGGGTTAACTGCGAGTTCCTCTAATTTTGCTACTACTTTTTGTTGAATATCGGCAGGTAATTTTTTCACTTGTCTGACCGCAGCTGGTGCAAGTTCTACTTGGTAACTCACAAACCCAACTCCCTTTTAAGTTCGTCCAAGGATACTGTACCTACCGTTACGGCTTCTTCTAATGCTGCTTTTGCATCCTCTAAATCTTCTTTATCTTCTTTGGCTTTCAAAAACAGTAAAAAGTCCAACACTTCAGAGACAATTTCCTCTGGCGCGTTTTCTATCTCCTCAATGATTTTTTGTTTTGCATTCATGATTCGTTCTATCTCCATCAGATTTCACGCCCAAGTCAATACATAAAACATCACACTTCAAAAACAATCTAATTTCGATTATCGCAAAGTTGAGGCGTGACAAGTGCAATGACACACAGCCTTCCTAGGTGGCGATCGCAAGTACTGTAAGTTATGCGATCGCCATATTGAATAAAATTTCAGAGGCTATTTATAAACAAAAGATAAAGACCACCCGCATCAAGCAGGTGGACTCAGGAGAAAAGAGTTATCTTTACTAACTTCTTTGTATCAGTACAGCATAGTAGAACTTTGTCGTTTGTGTGTTGAGATTGTGGTTTACACTTACCTCCAAGGCGAGGGAATTACCGTTGTTGAAAGCACCTCTTGTCCTACCAACTTGATCGCAATTTTGCCACAGGTGGGGCAGCGAACATCAATATCTTGGACTGGTAAGACATTTTTGTATTCGCACAATAGCCCTTCGTGACAGTGATAGCATTCAAGGATAGCTCTGCTAACTGGCTTGTTACAGTCCAAAAGGCGAAGGTGCTGACAAGGTTGTGGTTCCCCTTCTTCTTCTATTCGAGGTCTGGGTTTATATTGTCTAGGCTCCGTTTCTTGGGGATTTCTCTTTATTGGCTTTTCATAGTTCATAATTGTTTTTCCCTGTTTGAAAGTGGTGTAGATATCGAGTGTAGATGCTTGTGTAGACTCAAATCCCTCAATGAATCGGTCTAGCACTTCCTTTATTTGCTGTTTGAATTCAGTACGCTTAGCCACTCGCCAGTCCTTGAGGACGCGATCGCACAGCGACTCTCCAAAATTCAGATTGATTCATTCACTAGATTTAATTCCTCTGGCTTGAGCTAGTTTATCTATTCGTTTAAAGGCGTTGCTGAATCAAGATATGAATTTACAATTCACGGGTATGTAGAGACGTAGCATTGCTACGTCTCTACAATGATTTGGCATCGAACTACAAAAATGTATGCACGCATAATTCATGACCAAATTCAGCAACGCCCGTTTAAAAATCTGCTGTTTACTGAGTGGCTCTTTCTATATCGTCTCATCGTTTAAATCAGTAGAAATGCTATTGTATCTCGCAATTTGGCACAGCAACATTTTTCAGCACACTCATTGGTCCATATTGTTTGAGAATCTGCATTTGCTGCTCGTTTCGCACAAACATAGTACCGGCAAATCCCAAGGAGTTCACTGGTATAGACTCGAAACACTCTTGCGATCGCGGCACAAGCAACATCCATTCTCGTGTCACTAAAAGATTATAAGCCCTAGATTGTTGATTATCTTCTAAGCCTACTGCCCGCAGCAGAGAATGATAGCACTCTAGTGTTGCGGCGGCGGCAGAAAATGGAGATTCCTTCCAAAGTGAATCTAGAGTTGTGAAAGCATGTAAAAAAGGAAATTCTGGTATAGTTGCAATTGAATTATGAAATTGGGCAGATTTTAATAAAGGTTCAATCGGTAGCTGCACTCCAGTGGGTGTGAGCGGTAGTGGCACAAGTTGCAAGTGTTTGTGTCGCTGACTAGCACCAGCAATCTTTCCAGAGTTGTAAAATGTCAAACCATCGAATTGGGCAATACATGCCCACATAGCGGCAAAATCTTCTAGGGTAAGCAAGCTTTCTTGTTCTTCAAAGGCACGGGTAATCAGTAGCAGGTGATAATCAGCAACGTTGTATTTGTTCAATATACATACATGGGTATCAGAAATATCTGCCACAAATAAATCTTGTTCGTAGGGAAGAAAGGGATTGAAATCTCCTTTACAAGCGGCGCTTTGTTTTTGTTGATCGCGCTTAGCTTCGTCTTTACGAACTAAGTTAGACGCAATCCGCACCAGGAAGCAAACACCCTGCTGTTCTACAAATTCAGATTCCGTTGGTATTGACACCAGTGCGCCGCATTGCCGAGCATGTTCTGTCTGCTCCTTAATTTTTGTCCAGAAAGTGCCAGCCTTGAGCAATATTTTTCCCTGTGCCATGTCTTTATTTTTGAGGCTTAAATCTATAGCCTGTTAATTGTAGAATACAAAATTACTGACTATTTTTTTATCCATACTTCAGCTATTCAGGCAAACGTCGAATTGCCGCACTGCTTTGCTAAAAACTGGCTAATCAAGAGAGGAAATCCTTATGAGTTGGACACAGGTTCTTTCAGCTGATGCACTTTCTCCTGGTGCGCGACAAGTAGTGAAAGTTGGCAGCAGGAGTATCTTGGTTGTGAATCACGAAGGCCAGCTTTATGCGGTAGAAAACGCCTGTCCTCATCTGAAATTATCTCTAAAAAAAGGTAAAATCACCGAAGATGGGGCGATTGTTTGTCCTTGGCATCGCAGTGCTTTTGACCTCCGCACTGGTGAAGCCAAAGAGTGGATCGCTTGGCCCCCTGTTATTGGTAAGGCAATGAGTGTAGTCTCACGAGAGAAGCCACTATCAGTTTTTCCTATTCGTGTGGAAGAAGGAAATATCTGGATTGATGTAGAATAGTTAATCCTTACATATGTACAGCAAGCGATCGCCAACCGTGAAAGTGGTATGCAAATTTTCAAGGGCGATCGCTTGCTCAAGGAGGGAAAGTAGCCCAACATAAATATTTTTCGTTAGGCTCAGGCAGAAGGCAGAAGAGAGTTTTGAGTTTTTAATTGCAACTAGAACCAAAAACAGGGTATCAAAAATCCAGCTAACCAAGCTTACGTAATAAATTTGTGAGCTGGTGATTTCGATTAAACAAAACAAGAAAAGCTAGGATGACAACACCCATTGTCGCGATCGCCACTCCTGCTGCCTGTGCAAAGATAATCACAATCTGGTAGCGGATAGCATCACTAGGATTTGCCCCAGCGAGAATTTGACCAGTCATCATTCCTGGTAGGCTGACTAATCCCATCACCATCATCGAATTAATAGTCGGAATCATTCCTGTTCTGAGGGCTTCTTTAATAGTTTGATGTGCGGCTTCCCAACGGGTTGCACCCAGAGTCAGCAGCGCCGGGAGCAATGCGATTTTGTTAGATGAACCCAAACAGAGTGCGATCGCTGAACACTAATACTGAAGACAAAAGCAATTTTTATTACACAACTGGGATTAAACTGCACCATAATTTATCTTCTTGAAATATCCCAAGAAGATAGCGGTTAAATATACACACCATTATTTATTGCTCAAATAAAAAAATCCGCCAAATAGACCGATCGCCTGCTTGAAGCCAACAATAAGTTAAGTGATTTAGGGTGTTGGTGCGGGTTGAATGTGTTTTCCAGCGTAAAAAACAACTACTTTCAACTGGTCTTCATCGGGAATGTAAAATACTCTATCTCCTTTAGTCACCTCGTATTCCCACACCCCTTTATACTTTTTACCTTTTAACGGGAAAACACGTCCTGGTTGTCTAGTTGTTGGTGCTGTACGTAAATCGTGATAACAATGGCTGGTATTTTCAGGATGGCGCTGCATTAATGCTTCCCAATCTCGAAGAACCCGACGATTTTTAGCTACCACTAACCAAGTGTTTTCTGTCTCAGTTATCTCAGTTGTCTCCTTGATCTCAGGTGTTTGAGATGTCTCAGATGGTTCAGATGTTTTAGATAATTGAGGAGCCGTCAGTTTTACCTCTGGCGGCTCTATATTTTCTATGATTTCTTTTGGGGTATTTTCTGACATATCAAACACTCAAGCAACGTTTTGACTTTGAGGTTGAGACAATGCTATTTCCTCATCCGAAATTTGACTAAAAGCAGCTCTTAATTCGGGATTAGATATTGCTAAAGCGCTCTCATACCATTCATGGATAATTGCATCTAACTCATCCCAAGCTTTTTCATATAAATCAACCAAACGATACGCCTGTGTTACCTCATTAATAAATTCATTTAGTTCCTCTTCATCAAATACAATAAGCCAACCATAAGGATGCTCAGTTCCAATTTTTTGCTTTAGCAATAAACGGAAAGCCGTACTTAAAAGCTCAACAATTTCTTTACTACGTTGAGCAGCTTTCACAAAGGCCGCTACATTTTCACGAGGCAGTAAGGCAAAAGATTGGTCATTACGAGTAATCGTTACCGGATGCTCTAATGCTTTATCCAAAACACGTCCGGGTTGACGATTTAACTCAGTGGCTGTAATCAATTCATCTGAGTATATGGTGTTCATAGCTTCCATAGCCATAATTTGAGCCGCAATCTTGTCTATACGTATTATTTTACGTAGTCCTTTGACTTCGTCAATGAGAATTAACTCTCTGATTAGAGTGTTCCAAAAAATAAAATGCCCAGCCCTATCAAATATATATTGGCCTCAATACTTCTCGGTTAAGAACAAAAGCAAGGTAAAGTGATAATTGTTCACCAAGAAGTGCGATGGGAAAAACTGGTGCTGCTAAAAGATTTCTCCTTGATCGCGCCAACGCTCTTAACAGAGTTAATATTCAAAGCGATAGAAACAGTCATTTCGCCGTCCGTGATTAGAGAAACTCTATCAGAGACGGACAGTGGAGAAGAGCGGACGCGGAAATTACCCTCTGGATTGGTAGTGTGTCTGGTCATAGCAATACGTCAACCACTCACTTTTTTTATTCTCAATACTGCTTAATTCTTAACCGAGAAGTATTGAGTACGGATTCAGGTTAATCTAACAATATCACTTTGTTGAGAAATTATATCAAAGCTTAAACCCCATCCTTTGTTCCTTCTGAAAAATGACGAAATAGCTACATGATCGTGTAATGTGTATATAAACTTATCAATAAAGATTATCAACTTGACGATTAGAAAGCCATTAACTATTGAGAGTGCCAATTAAAAAAACAAATAACCAGTAGAGTGTAGTACAGCAAGATAATGATAAAAGCGACCACAGTCTCACCTAGAGGATTGAAAAAGCCACCAATGTCAGCCTTATTTGGTCTGGTTCTGGGACTTGTTATTACGAGTGAGCAAGTATTTTTCTTCTTGCCTTGGTTGGTTATTTTTATACCAATGGCGTTGACATTATCCAGGCATTTGAACGCTTTGAATTTGGGAGATGATGTCGCTAAAAGTCTAGGTAGTCGAGTGGAGTGGCAACGTGGTTTACTGGTGCTGGTAGGTGTAGCCTTAGCGGGTGCGGGAGTCACCACCGCTGGAAATATTGGTTTTGTCGGTTTAATCACACCCCATTTAGGACGACAGATGGTAAGTGCAACCCATGAAGGCTTGATTCCTACCTCTGCACTGTTGGGTGGAGTGATTGTTGTGGTAGCGGATTTGTTGGGACGAGTACTGTTTGCACAGATCAAAATTCCTTGTGGGGTAGTGACTGCTGCTGTCAGCGCTCCTTATTTTCTTTATTTATTAAGTTCGTAACCGCAAAAATAATAATGGGAAATATCACTTATGAAAGGACTGTCAACCAAAAGTCTGTCTTTAGCTTACGATGGTGCTACGATTATTCGTGACCTGAATTTGGCAATTCCCACTGGACAAATTAGCGCTTTAGTTGGCGCCAATGGTTGTGGTAAATCAACTTTGTTACGAGGTCTGGCGAGATTACTCAAACCTCGTGGTGGTACGGTGTACCTCGATGGTACGTCTATTTTAAAGCTTTCCACCAAACAAGTAGCGCAGCAGTTAGGTATTTTGCCACAAGGTCCAGTAGCACCGGAAGGGTTAACGGTACGAGATTTGGTGGCACAAGGGCGTTATCCTTATCAAAATTGGTTGCAGCAGTGGTCGGCAAAAGATGAGAAGATTGTGCAACAGGCGCTAGATATTACAAATTTGCTAGAGTTGGCGGAGCGAGAACTCGATACTTTGTCTGGTGGACAACGACAGCGAGCATGGATTGCAATGGCGCTGGCGCAAGATACAGATATTTTACTTTTAGATGAACCGACTACTTTTTTGGATTTGGCGCATCAGATCGAAATTTTAGATTTGTTGTATGAATTGAACCAAACTCAGGGACGAACAATTGTGATGGTACTGCATGATTTAAATCAGGCATGTCGTTATGCTGATTATCTGGTTGCTGTCAAAGATGGTCGCATTTTTGCTGCTGGGGAACCAAAACTGGTGATGACTCAGCAAATGGTTCAAGAGGTTTTTGAGTTGGAGTGTCGTATTATTCCCGATCCAGTTGTGGGGACGCCGATGTGTGTGCCGATAGGACGCAAGGGTAAAGGAAATTACAAACAACTTGAATGAAATTCATGATTCGATGTCTACTAGAGATATTGCTTGATAAGACATTTTGTAGTATATAAAATTTCAACTGACATTCAGGTTATTATCTTCTGTTTTTCGCCACTGACACAAAGTAATGTAATCCTTGCTGGCGCCTTTAGAGGATGTTTAAAAAGTAGCAATTAACACACGAGTGCAAAAAAGCTTCCTAGAGCTTAGGTTGAATCAAAGAACAAATCGAGACAACCCTCCAGGAAGCAATATGACTATACCTTACAGCAGTACACTGACGTTGGAACAGTACGAGGTGCTGGCATCCCTCTTCCCACCAGCCGCCTCCACTGGTAGACCTCGCAGCGTTGATCTGATGGCTGTGATGCAAGGAATTCCCCAAGCTTTGGATGGTGGAACGCACCTATGGTTGGCTCCATTGGTGTCGTCGTCTCAATGTCGATTATGAGAGACTGCCTGCCTCTTCTGAAGCGTTTATTCATATTGCCATGATTCGACTGATGCTACGGAGGCTGGCTTGACTCTTTTTGACCTTCTCCGTATTTCCAAACATCCTCTTAATTATTTCCAATTTGGATTACGCGAACGATGAGAGCTAAATGAAAAAAATTATTAATTATCTTGTATTTTACATCACTTCATCATATGATTTGATTCAACTAACTTAATCTAAATGATAATTTTTTTCAAAGAGCGTGATTGTGTGTTCAGATACAACCAAGTAGTGTGATTGAGTGTAAGCGGATAAATGAAGTTAGATAAATTGTTTCAAAGCCTGCTGCTGACAGGTGCGGTTATTGTTTTTATCACTACTCCTGCAAAAGGTGAGGAAGTACGAGAAGATATTCAAGGCGAATCTTCTACCGCGACGGTAGGGAAATCTACATTAGATGAGAAAGTTACAGTTATAGATAAAGAATTTGCGATCGCCAAATCCCTAGTTGATCTCTTTCGTTCCAGAAAAAACCGACTCAAAGAGTCTCAAATTGCAAGTTCACCACAAACAGCAAAGTCGGATCAAGCAAGTAAAAACATTCCCCAACTGAGCGAAATCGAACTGAGCGCTAATACCGCCAGAATGCTGGTACAGACACCAACACCAACCAACTCCCCTAATCCGGAACAAAGAAATGGGGATCAAGTTGTACTAATCACGGGAGTTAAGACAAATCCCACAGACAAAGGTGTAGAGGTGATTTTAGAGACCCCTCAGGGGACTCAACTGCAAGTCACAAATCGCAGTACCGGTAATAATTTTATTGCAGATGTATCTGGCGGGCAATTGCGTTTACCGTCGGGCAAGGCTTTCGCATTTCGTTCGGATAAACCGCTTGAGGGAATTACTCAGGTAACAGTTACGAATATTGATGCCAATACTGTGCGAGTGACGGTGGTAGGTGAGAAGACTTTGCCCACAGTTGAGTTATTTGATGATAATGCAGGGCTGGTTTTTGGTATAAGTACTATCGCAACGGCGACTTCTCCACCACAACAACCCCAAACACCACAGGCTCAAGAAAAGCCAGCACTCCCTGCACCACCAACACCAACTAACCCTCCTAATTCAGAACAAACAAGTGGGGATCAAGTTGTACCAATCACGGGAGTTAAGGCAAGTCCCACAGACAAAGGTGTGGAGGTGATTTTAGAGACCCCTCTTGGAACTCAACTGCAAGTCACAAATCGCAGCACGGGTAATAATTTTATTGCCGATGTATTTGGTGGGCAGTTGCGTTTACCATCGGGCGAGGCTTTTACATTTCGTTCCGAAAAACCCACTGCGGAAATTGCTGAAATAATAGTTACAAATATTAATGCCAATACTGTGCGAGTAACGGTGGTAGGTGAGAAGGCTTTGCCCACAGTTGAGTTATTTGATGATGATGCAGGTCTGGTTTTTGGGGTGATACCTGCTGCAACGGCAACGCAGCCACCGCAGCAACCCCAAACGCCGCAAGCCGAACAGAAGCCAGAAAACCAGACACCGCAACAGCAACCAGCAGCGCAGGAAGATGAGCCGATAGAGTTGGTGGTAACGGGTGAGCAAGATGGGTATAACGTACCAGATGCGTCAACTGCCACCAGAACCGACACACCAATACGCGACATCCCCCAATCGATTCAGATTGTACCACGACAGGTGATTGAAGATCGGGATGTGAGAAATTTAAACGAGGCACTGGAAACGGTCAGTGGCGTTACGGGTTCTCAAGATGTGGTCGGTGCAATTGGTGGTGGTAGAATCATCAGAGGATTTACACAAATCGGAAATTTCCGCAACGGGCTTCCTCAGGGCAATGAGTTCTATACGTTAGATCCAATTGGAACGATTGAGCAAGTGGAAGTCCTCAAAGGTCCCGCCTCAGTTCTCTTTGGCTCCCTAGAGCCGGGTGGAATTGTCAACACTGTTACTCGGCAGCCTTTAAGCGATCCCTATTACAGGCTCGAATTTCAGGCAGGAAATCGTAATTTCTACCAATCCATCATTGATTTCTCGGGTCCCTTGACCACTGATAAAAAAGTGCTTTACCGCTTAATTGCGGGCTATGAAGTTTCAGACGGTTTTCAAGAGTTTGTCAACGGCGACCAGGTTTCAGTTGCACCCTCCATCACAGTGAACTTTAGCGAGCGTACTAACCTGAATCTGTACTATGAATATAGCCGTTTTGCTGGAAATCCTCCGTTTTTTAGTAATGCGATCGTGCGTCCGGATGGTAGTTTCTTAACCCCTCGGAACTTCTTTTCGAGCTACCCTGACACAACCGATACAACGTTTGAGACGCAGAAATTGGGATACACGCTCAAACATAGCTTTAGCGACAACTTGCAGCTTCGTAATAGTCTTGCGATAAAGTTTGATCGCTATGGACGAAACGGAGTTAGTTTTGGTGAAGTACGGGACGATCGTTTCTTGGTCTTCTCCAATGGTACTGGTGAACAGAGAGACGCCAAAGAAAGCAACTATTTTGGACAGATCGACCTGTTGGGGAAATTTAACACCGGATCGATTTCGCACCAAGTTTTAGTGGGTTTTGATGCGAATCGCTATATCTATGATGCAGAGATCTTTGATTATGACATCAGTAGTCTGCCCGATCTCGATATCCTCAACCCAAATTATGATGTTCCAACACCTAGCTTTATCAATTCAAGCCCCAGGACGGACAAATTGACGGCTCAATCATATGGGGTTTACCTTCAGGATCAAATTGCATTGAGTGATAACCTGAAGCTCCTGATTGGTGGTCGCTATGATTGGGTGTCCGATGAATCTGAAGGCACAGGAGTTGAGAAGACGCAGCTAAATGATAGTGCTTTTAGCCCCCGGATTGGTCTGGTATATCAGCCCAGCAAAGCAGTTTCTCTTTACGCTAGCTACAGTCGCTCCTTTAAACCGTCTACCTTTGCACTTCAAGCGGATGGAGCAAGAAATTTTAAGCCAACAACGGGAACTCAATACGAAGTTGGGGTAAAAGCAGATTTTCTAGACGGAAGGCTTTCGACCACCTTAGCCGCCTATCATCTGACAAAGACAAATGTGATAACACCCGATCCCGATCCGATACTGGCTGCTCAAGGTTTCTCCGTTCAGACTGGGGAACAGCGCAGTCAAGGAATTGAGTTGGATATCGCAGGTGAGATTTTGCCCGGTTGGAGAGTAATTGGTTCCTATACTTATACGGATGCTGAAGTAACCAAGGATAACTCTATTCCTGTTGGTAATCGATCAGGGTAAGAGCATCTCAATCAGGCTTGACACAAGGAATCAGAAGAATCTAAAGTGTTGCTAATGAAAAAACAATTGAGAACCTGAACCATATAATTGTTATCCATAGCAGTGCGTT
>NZ_JACAEU010000073.1:0-28441 GCF_013388695.1 Fischerella sp. | reverse complement strand
TATGAATTTACAATTCACGGGTATGTAGAGACGTAGCATTGCTACGTCTCTACAATGATTTGGCATCGAACTACAAAAATGTATGCACACATAATTCATGACCAAATTCAGCAACGCCGCTAACAGCATAATCTGATAAAAGTGGTGTATTACGGTTGTGGCTAGATGCCCACTCCCGAAACGCTTGTGCCAATTCTTCTGGGGTAGCGGTTTCGTATAAAGGACGCTGTACCTGTTGCGGTTGGACTAATCGCTCAAGCATTGCGTCCAGGTGTGGTTTAATTTCGTCTGGGCTTTTTGTTGTTATCCGCGCCAAAACCTGGGTGATTGTCTCTATGTCTTCTTTATGGGCTGACTCAAAATTGCGAAGCAGTTCTTTGGAAAGGTTATTCATAGCGATAACGCCACCATTCGACAGAAAACTTATTTTTAGATTACTGAGAAATTTCTACACAGAATAGGCGACTCGATTGATAAGATTTACTGAAAGATCAAACTAAGGTGTAGCTGCATGTGTAGCTTGTGAGTCTGCTTTTGTAGTCTGAATTAATCCTTGTACTGTTAAAACTGAACAGGGAGCATGATGCAGAACGTAATTACTGACGCTACCCAAGAAAAACTCACTTAGACCCCGCCGACCCCGACGACCAACGACAATTAAGTCAGCTTCCCACTTTCGAGCTACTTCACAAATGACTCGACCTGGTTCGCCAAAATTTTGAGCAAATTCAGTTGGTACACCTTTTGTGTTCGCCTGATTGTAAAATATTCTCAAAAATTCTATTCCTTCTTTTTTCAGTGCTTCCCACTGTCCCATGTAGTAGCTCACAGCTTGCGAGTGTAAACTAGGATAGAGAGTATCTGTTTGTAAGGCTATAGAACCTGGATAACGTTCATCGAAAGGATCTAGAACATGCAGCAACATCAGACGTGCATCCAGTTTTTGTGCCAAAGATAAAGCTTCATCAAAAACGTGCTGCCCAATTTCGGAATTGTCTATAGCAACTAATATTTTGGAAAACATAGTGATTAGTCCAAAGTCCAAAGTCCAAAGTCCAAAGTCCAAAGTCCAAAGTCCAAAGTCCAAAGTCCAAAGTCCAAAGTCCAAAGTCTAGAGTTTAAATTTTCACTCTTGACTCTTGACTCTTGACTATTGACTATCTTGTTCAGTCGCGGCGATTTCCAAGAGAGTCTTCAAAACTGAGTCAGGGTTGAGGCTAATTGAATCAATCTCCTGTTCTACTAAAAAGCGGGCAAATTCGGGGTAGTCGCTGGGTGCTTGACCACAGATACCAATTTTACGATCGCACTGTTTGGCAATTGCGATCGCCTGAGTTATCATCCGCTTGACTGCTTCGTCGCGTTCATCAAATAGATGGGCGACTAACTCAGAGTCCCGATCCAATCCTAGCGTCAACTGCGTCAGGTCATTCGAGCCAATTGAGAACCCATCAAATACTTCGCTAAATTTATCTGCTAGCTGCACGTTACTGGGCAACTCGCACATTACGTAGACTTCTAAACCGTTTTCACCGCGTACCAAACCGTTTTTCGCCATCTCTGCCAAGACTCGTTGACCTTCTGAAGGTGTACGGCAGAAGGGAACCATTAAAATTACGTTGGTTAAACCCATTTCATTGCGGACTCGCTTCATTGCTTGGCATTCCAGGGCAAAACCTTCACGGTAGCGATCATCGTAGTAGCGAGACGCACCGCGCCAGCCAATCATCGGGTTTTCTTCTTTGGGTTCAAACTGTTTACCACCCAAGAGGTTGGCATATTCATTGCTCTTGAAGTCCGAAAGACGGACAATTACAGGTTTGGGATAAAAAGCTGCGGCGATCGTACCAATACCCTGCGCCAGTTTATCTATAAAGAATTCGGCTTTGTCTTCGTATTGGCCAGTTAATTCTGCAATTTTGTATTTAGCAAGCTCATCTTCTAACTCGTCAAAGTGGAGTAGCGCGAGTGGGTGAGCTTTGATATGGTTGGCAATAATAAATTCCATCCGCGCCAATCCCACTCCATCATTAGGAATGGCTGCATAGCTGAATGCTTCTTCCGGATTGCCCACATTCATCATGATTTTAGTGCGGGTGCGCGGCAATTCCTCCAACGGTACTTCCCGCACTTCATAGGACAATAAACCCTGGTAAACTTTTCCGGTTTCACCTTCTGCACAAGAGATAGTGATTTCTTGCCCGGTTTTTATTGCAGTGGTAGCATTACCGCAACCAACGATCGCAGGTATTCCCATTTCTCTGGCAATAATTGCGGCGTGGCAAGTACGTCCGCCTTGGTTGGTAACGATCGCACTCGCTTTTTTCATGATCGGTTCCCAGTCGGGATCGGTACGGTTTGTCACCAGCACTTCTCCTGGCTGAAATTGCTGAATTTGATGCACGTCCAAGATGACTCTGGCTTTACCTTGCCCAATCATCTCACCCACACTTCGACCTGTAACCAACACATTACCCTTTTCTTTCAGATAGTAAGTGCGGAGTACATTTTGTTCTTTCTGAGACTGTACTGTTTCCGGACGCGCTTGGACAATAAATAGCTCATTGGTAATGCCATCTTTTGCCCATTCGATATCCATTGGCGTGTAGACACCGCGCACTTGCGAATAGTGGTCTTCAATGGTGCAAGCCCATTGTGCTAGTTGTAATATTTCATCATCATTGAGGGCAAATAGCAGCCTTTCACTAGCTGCAACAGGGACGTTCTTAGTTAATTTAGAACCGCCCACGTCATAGACCATTTTGATTTCTTTTGTACCTAAGCGTTTTGCTAATATCGGGCGGAATCCCTGTTGCAAAGTGGGTTTAAATACTAAGTATTCATCTGGGTTAACTGCACCCTGGACGACGTTCTCACCCAAACCGTAAGCAGCAGTAATCAAAGCAGCGTCTTTAAAACCAGTTTCGGTGTCGATAGAGAACATGACACCAGAAGCTGCTAAATCAGAACGCACCATTTTTTGCACGCCTACCGAGAGGGCGATATTGAAGTGATCAAAGCCTTTGATTTGACGGTAGGAAATAGCGCGATCGGTAAAAATGGAGGCGAAGCACTTGTGACAAGCTTCCAGTACAGCTGGCAATCCGTGGACGTTTAAGTAAGTTTCTTGCTGTCCGGCAAAGCTAGCATCAGGCAAGTCTTCGGCTGTAGCGCTGGAACGAACGGCTACATCGGTATCCGGGCCATATTGTTGACAGAGGTGTTCGTAAGCTTGAGCGATCGCAGTTTGTAATTCTTCAGGAAAAGGCGTTTGCAGCATTAAATTTCGAGCTTGCTTGCCTGTTTGACGCAGATTGTTAACATCATCTACATTTAAATCTGCAAAAATCTGACGCAATTTTGCCTCTAATCCAGCAGCTTGGATAAAGTAGCGGTAAGCGTAGGCACTGGTTGCAAAGCCATTAGGAACCTTCACGCCTTTGCACTCTAGTTCTTGAAGCATTTCTCCCAAAGAAGCATTCTTTCCACCTACTAAGGGAATATCTGCAATACCAACTTCAGTCAAAGGCAATACAAGGGCTTGTTCTTTAGAAACTTTGCTAGCAGTTTGTTGATTGACCAGTATTTCTGGCATTTTTAGCTTCCTCTAACACATAAAGCATCTTGAGAGGATTTGCAGTCAATTTTTCTGCTCTGCTCGTCCTACACCTATGGTTATAGGAAGATAATTTGAGGATCTTGTGAAGATTTTTGAGTGTAAATAAATGAAATATAGTTATGAGAGTAGTTGGTAGTTAGTTTTTGTTTGTTAGCTATGACTATACGGGCAGGTTTAATCAGATATTACTTTTGCCAGCGATTGACTAAGCAAAAACCCACCCCTACCTACTAACCACTATCAATCACCACGATAAATAAGTTGATATTTATTTGTACATTTCTATTGAAGTGAAACTGAAGAAAACATTGAGAAACATTAAGTAAATTGGAAAAATTTTAAAGTTCCTCACAAGTTCCTCATAATCAGCAATTATCATGAATAACATCAAAAGTTTGTTTTATATCCCTGATGGGATCGTTAACAAGCTGTTTAAATTGGCGATAAACACATTTAGAATGAGAATTTTTAGAAAATTATGAATTACTGTCCTTGTTGTTCTAGTCCTCTTTTACTACATATACGCGGCTCTGAAATCTACTGGTTTTGCCGCCACTGTTGGCAAGAAATGCCTGTACTGAATTGGGAAAAGCACAATTCATTAGCAGACTCTCTCTTAGAGAGTTTAAACAGAAGAATTCAGAAGCAAGAAGAGGCTAATACCCATCTTTCTGTTAGTTAGCGCTAATTAACAGCTAATGTGCGTCTTCATATCATAAATATCCTCATCGTTATTGGTCATTAGTCCTCAACAATGCAAATGTACAGGCGTACCCCGCAGGCGTACCCTACGGGAGGGCGCTGCGCGTCTACGCCTCTACCGACCAATAAGAAAGGATGAATCTCACTAATAGTTATGCAATTTAGATGCACAACAGCTTATTAAGTTTTGAATTTATTAATTTCAATTACAAGTTTTCAACAGCAATCCTCTGACCAATCTTCACGACCTAGCAAATCAATAATGCGGTCTCTAAGCAAAAATTCGTTTCTTTCTAGCTCCAGTTCTACATATACCCAGTCACGCTCAGGAATGTATTTACTGAGAGCATAAATTGGCTGGTTACGTTGAACAAGTCCTTGATTGACAAGTTCACGTGCTTCTTCCTTAATTACTTCAATATCGTATTTAACAGTAGTATCAAACATGATAAATCTCCTTGGAGTGCAACAATAAATTCAGGAACAAATTACTATAGCTGCCGAGCCTCCACCTTCAACTTATCAAAAGTTTGTGAGGAAATTATGAAGTTTGTAATCATTGATCGTTCATTCATAAACAAAAAGTAAAAAACAAGACTCCATATTTAAAGTCTCTTATTTACCTTTATTTTCTCAAAAACGCAAATACCCACTAGAGGAGTTATACTAACACCCTCAAAATTCAGATTTCCAAAGTATTTTTTCTACCATGTCTTCTCAACATGTTACGGCGAATCATCCTCTCCTACCCTACGGTAAGCCACCCATAGATATGCAGTGTCTTTTCCTAGGATCGGGCTTCTACATCACGGCAGGAAAAAATAGAATTCGCCACACCTAGATACCCCATAGAATTGATATTTAACTGTAGAGGCTTTCTGCCTAACTTTGCGTAGAGCCTAGAAAGTCCAGTAGAGCACTGGGATGAAACTGCACTACTCTAAAAAAATATACTTTCGCTTAATAACCTTTACTTAACTTTAGTCTCTGAAAATTAGTTCAGGAATTCCCAAATGCAAATTTAGATAAAGCAATAACTCTAATCTACGATTCGACTAGCTTGCTTAAATAGGGAGAAGAGTAGCTTTGATCTAGCATAACAGGCTTTTAGTACCGATCGTCACTGGCTTTCGATATATATCTCTTCCTTGCTTTTGATAGATGTCTGACAGGCCAAAAAGCTGGTATTATTAACAGAGTGCGTAAGTACTGCCTTGATCGTGTTCTTGAACAAAAGGTAATAACTATGAAAATTCTATAGCTAAGCGATTACCAACTAACAATGTAATTGGCTCGCGCGCTGACAAAATTCCAATTAATTTACTAAACATTTTAGCAATTTCAATTGAGTAAACAATCATATATCAACGCACATAAAGACCGATTTATTTTGTTCTCTTTTTGTTGTATTCAGGATTACATCATTCTACAAAGCTCTAATTGTATAAAACTCTAGGAGAAAGACATCTATCAAGATGAATATATTTTCTTGAAAGCAGACATAAGTTTTTGTGATACATCAAAAAGAGTACTTTTTGATGAAAATTGTTGACCTCCGTGACAAAGACATTCTGAAAGTTAAGTCAAGAGAAAAAGTTCTATTTTCATTTACAAAACCAACTGATATCATCACAAAAAAACATGAATAATGTATTTTTGTGACCCAAATCATGTAAAAGTTGTTGTTGAGTGAAGTGCATCAATTTTGTTGAGGAGGAACTTTTCATGCGTAGTTTATTTGGCTGGTCATTAACGAGTACTACATTGGTAGCTTTTGGAGTCACAGCTACGGCAGCTACCCAAATAATTTCCGCTCCAGCCTCAGCTCAGCTTAATGAGCCAACACCGACAACCCCAACGACACCGACAACTCCAACTACACCGACAACCCCAACGACACCGACAACTCCAACTACACCAACTACACCAGCACCTGCTGTACCAGCACCTACAGCACCAGCACCTGCTGCTGTCTCCTTTCCTGATGTGCCAGCAGATTACTGGGCGCTGCCATTTATTCAAGGTTTAGCAGCAAGAAACATAATCACTGGCTTTCCCGATGGTACATACAAACCAGACCAGCCTGTAACTCGGGCTGAGATTGCTGCCATGTTCCAGAGAGCATTTCAGCTCAATCCAGTTCGGCAGTTACCACCGGAAGGGTTCAGAGATGTGCCTCCGAACTATTGGGCTGCTTCGGCAATTAGGGCTGCCTATGAAGCTGGATTTATGGCGGGTTATCCTAATAACTTGTTTGCGCCCGATCAGACAGTTTCTAAAGTTCAGGCGATCGCTGCTTTAGCTAATGGACTGAATTTAACTCCTACCGACTCCCCAGAAAATATTCTTAATACCTACTATACAGACGTTGGGCAGATCCCATCCTATGCAGTTACTCAGGTAGCAGGTGCAACGCAAGCCAATCTTGTAGTCAATTATCCTGATGTCAAAACGCTCAACCCGCAAGCAGGTTTAACCCGTGCGGAAGCAGCAGCTCATTTATATCAAGCTTTGGTCAGACTGGGACAGTTACCACCACTGCCAACCAATGTTGCAGCCGCCAGTTATATTGTGGGTGGCCCTGGTAGTACTCAACAAGCCGCAGCTGACATTCTTTCGTTGGCTGAGTCTAGTAATAACTTTACAACCCTGATTTCTTTAATCAGAGCAGCAGGTCTAGAGAATGCTCTTAGACAACCAGGCCCGTATACAGTTTTCGCTCCGACCGATCAGGCATTTGCAGCTTTGCCACCGGAAACTCTACAACGCTTACAGCAGCCTGAAAACAGAGAAACGCTGCTCAGGGTTTTAAATTATCATATCGTTCCCAATCAAGTCGCTCCTAACCAACTCTCGACCGGCGATCTCCAAACCCTTGAGCAAAAACCTGTCAATGTTAAAATTGACCCTAATACCAGTCAAATTGCGGTGAACAATGCAGCTGTTCAAGCAAGCGTTCAAGCAAGTAATGGTTATATCTATGCGATTGACAACGTCCTCGTACCGCCTGATGTTTCGCTAGATCTGGATGGTGAACAACAAGCAGAAGCTGTCGCAGCTCCTAGAAACTATATTGGTATTGGTGGCAACATTGGTTTCGGTGGGGATACGGCTCTAGGTAGCGGTAACTTTGCAGTGCTGAGTAAATTTGGTTTGACCAATAATATATCCGTACGACCACAGGCTGTAATTGGAGACGACACTATCGTTCTAGTTCCCATCACTTACGACTTTGCGTTCCAACAAGCAAGTCCCTTTGGTGGAGAAGGCATTTCTATAGCTCCTTTTGCAGGTGCTGGTGTAGCCATTAGCACAAATGGTGACTCCGATTTTGGTTTTCTACTCACTGGTGGTGTAGATTATCCTTTATCTTCGCAATTTATGGTAACAGGTGTTGTCAATGCTGCTTTTGTGGATGAGACAGATGTCGGGATTATGCTTGGAGTGAGTTACAGATTCTAATCGATCTACAGCAGATCTATTGCAAAAGTTACTTTTGCAATAGATCGGTAAAGGTTATAAGGAGAAAAGGGAAAGGGACAAGGAAAAAACTATTTCTTTAACCCTTTCTCTTTTCCTTTTTACTGTCATTAGAGCTTTCCAGTTTTTAACCTGAAGCCTGTTTGCGAATTGGTAGTAAACTTTTGCTAGCTAAGTATTCATAAATTTCTTTGAGCTTGAATTTGCTCAAATCCTTGGCTAAGTCCTGGATCTGTAAGTTTTTAGGTAGTAAAGGTGTAACAACTTCTCGCACGACTCCTAAAATATGCGGTTCTGCTATTAGTAGCAATCGTTGGATGCGCTTACCTTGAGTGAAGTTGAGGATTTCATTACCAATGACTTGAGCAAATCGCCGTTCAAATTCAGTTACATGTTGTTGACGACCATCATCATAGGCGTGGGCTTGACCACTTAAACCTTGATTGCGTCCAGATTTAACATTTGCCCAAAGTTCTTTACCTTGTAGTTCCTTAACTGGATTAAATAGACTTTTGTGTTCAACCAAATTGGGACCAGACTCATATTCTGGTAATTCTGCCTGTTCTAAAGTCAGAAACCTAGCTCTAGTTCCATCTATAACAGCAACCAGGACTTGATTCATTAGTTCACCCCCTTTCTTATTGGGGAATTAACAGTTAAAACAAGGATGAAGAATAAAAAATTTCAGACTAAAGACTTTATTCTTCTCACTTCGGTCTTAAATTAACTAGTTTACTCTATCAATAGCAGAAAAACTTGAGGAAGTTGTGAGGAAATAGAGCTTGGGGGATCAAGAGTAGAATAGTTCTTTAGCTTCTGTGTTAACGTTGACGATCGCTATATTTGTCTCGCTCACTTAGATGACTGATGAATTCGTCTGTGCGATCTAGTTGATGAAGTGAGCGATCGCCTAAAGCTAAAGTTGTATTGACTTCACTACTTAGAGCTTATAACCAATTTTACGCAGAAGCTCTTTCCGGGCTTTGACATCATCAGCACTTTCTACACCTTTGGGTGAAAATCCATCCACAACCCCAACAATGCCACAGCCTTGTTTGGTTTCAGCAACTATCACCTGTACTGGATTTGCTGTAGCACAGTAAATATTACAAACTTCCGGACACTGTTTGATGGCATTCAAAAAGTTGATAGGATACGCATCTTTTAAGAGAATGACAAAGCTGTGACCAGCAGCTAGAGATTGGGCATTTTTTATTGCTACTTCTTGGAGATTTTGATCGTTGCCTGCTACTCGAATTAAGCACGGGCCGGATGCTTCACAGAAAGCGATACCAAATTTTACCTGGGGAGATATTCCTACCATTATTTCATATAAATCTTCCACTGTTTTAATAAAGTGGGTTTGACCAATGATGATATTACTCGCTTCAGGTATTTCCATCGCTACTGATTTAAGTTCCATATTTGTGTATCTCTCTTGTTACAAGAAATTTTGTTTTGGCAATAGTCAATAGTCAATAGTCAAAAAGTTTTTCACTATAGACTTTTGACTGCTTTGTTAAATTTTGTAAACACAGGTTAGAAATTTGTGAAGCAAGATTAACTCTTTTCGGTATCTGTTTGTAAGATCAACATTGATACCATTTATTGAAACTCGGAATTTTAATTCTTCGCGCCCAAAGCTCTTGGTTTTCGTTAATATTATTTAAGTTTTTACAATGAAAATATTAATTGTCGAGGATGACGAGCTTGTCACCCATGTACTTGCCGCTGTCCTTACTAATCACAACTATGCAGTAGAAGTTGCTTTGGATGGTCAGACAGCTTGGGATTTAATCCAAACTTTCGACTACGATCTCATTCTTCTAGATGTAATCTTACCGCAGATAGATGGAATTACTCTCTGTCGTCAAATCAGGTCTCGCGGTTTGCGAATGCCAATTCTATTGTTAACGGGGTGCGATAGCAGTCATGAGAAGGCGATAGGATTGGATGCAGGCGCAGATGACTACCTAGTTAAACCTTTTGACGAAGAGGAATTAGTTGCTCGTATCCGAGCGCTGTTGCGTCGTGGCAATTTAGTATCACAACCAGTCTTAGAATGGGGTGATTTGCGGCTCGATCCCACAAGCTGTGAAGTAACCTATGCTGGAGAGCTACTGTCATTAACTCCTAAAGAATATGCATTATTGGAGTTATTGTTGCGAAATAGTCGCCGAGTGTTCAGCTGCGGCATGATTTTAGAGCATCTTTGGTCTTATGAAGACACACCAGGAGAAGAGGCTGTTCGTACCCACATCAAAGGATTACGGCAAAAATTAAAAGTTGTGGGAGCACCAGGAGATCTGATTGAAACAGTCTATGGCATTGGCTATCGTTTGAAACCACGCAAGGAGGAGGGGGAGAAGGGGAGAGGGGGAGAGGGGGAAAATGTCAGAATTAGCCCATCTCCTATTAGCGAGGAGACTCAACAGCAAACTATTTTTGCGATCGCCGAAGTTTGGAATCGCTTTAAAGGTAAGATTGAAAAACAGGTGGCGCTGCTGGAGCAAGCTGCTGGTGCTGCAAAGTGCAAGGCACTGAATCAAAAACTGCGGAAACAGGCACTACAAGAAGCCCATACGCTGGCAGGCTCTTTAGGGACTTTTGGTTTTTCTGTTGGCTCGAAACTGGCACGCAAAATTGAGCGGTTGCTCAAAGCTAATAAAGCTTTGAACGCGGACGAAACTACTCAGTTGCTTGAGTGGGTTCAGCAATTGCGCCAGGACATTGAGCGTCATGACCAAACCGTGTTATCTTCACTCCCCAATGAAGATGAACATCCTTTGCTGTTGGTGGTTGACAGCGATCGCATCCTTGCTGAACAAATCCAACAAGAATCGGCTAACAGTGGTTTCAGGGTGGCGATCGCCACTAACATCGAAACAGCGAGAAATAAGCTGTACCGAGAACATCCAACCGTGGTGCTGCTAGATCCTAATGTTTCCCCAGATCCCGAGGACAGCTTCAGCTTGCTAGCAGAATTGAAACAGCGTAAACCTCCAGTACCAGTGCTAGTTTTTACTGAGGAAAGCAATTTCAGCAACCGCTTGCAAGTAGCTCGCAATGGCGGACATTCCTTTTTACCAAAGCCGATACCCGTTTCCCAAGTCCTGGAAGCAGTCACTCAAGTCTTGCAAGAGGCTCCTCATGCAGAAGCGCATGTACTGGCTGTAGATGATGACCCGAAGATAGGAGCGCTGTTGCAAATATTACTCAAACCTTGGGGTATTAAAGTTACCACCCTAGAAAACCCGCATCATTTCTGGGAAATTCTGCAAACAGTGGAGCCAGACTTACTCATTCTAGATGTGGAACTTCCAGAAATAAGTGGTATAGAAATTTGCCAAGTAGTACGCAACGACCCGCACTGGAGCGAGTTGCCAATATTGTTTTTGACAGTCCACAGCGATGCTGACATCGTTAATCAGGTTTTTGCAGTTGGTGCAGATGACTTTGTCAGCAAGCCCATAGTCGGGCCAGAACTCGTAACTAGGATTGTCAATCGCCTAGAACGGATTAAGTTACGGCGGCGAATGAGTGAAACTTACCCAAGAATAACAGAAGAGTCAAATGGGAGACATGGGGACGCACAGACAGAAGCGAAACTCAACACCCGCATTCGTCAACAAGCAACTGTAGCGCAATTGGGTCAATCAGCCTTGTTAGGCAAAGACCTCTCTAGCTTGATGGATGAAGCAGTCACACTGGTAGCAGAAAATTTGGGTGTTGAATATTGCAAACTGTTGGAATTGCTTCCTGATGGCAGTTCTCTACTGTTACGATCTGGTGTAGGCTGGCGAGAAGGACTAGTTGGTAAAGCAATTATCAACCTAGATTCTTCTAGTGCTGGTTATACTTTGCAGGTGCAACAGCCGATAATTATCGAACACCTACCTACAGAAACGCGGTTTCAGGGTTCTTTTTTATTACGAGAACATGGTGTAATTAGCGGCTTAAGCGTACCTATTCCCAAACGTAATGGTTCTTATGGTGTTTTGGGTGCGTATACTTCCAAGAAACAAACTTTTACACAACGTGATATTCATTTTGTTCAATCTATCGCCAACGTACTTTCAGCAGCTTTGGAGAGAAAACATACAGAGCAAGCATTACGCCAAGCTAAGGACGAATTGGAATTGCGAGTGGCGGAACGTACAGCTGAGTTAACTAGGATTAACGAGCAACTTCAATTAGAATTAAACCAGCGCCAACGCGCCCAAGAAGAGTTACGGAACTCGCAAGCCAGGTTTGCTGGCATAGTTGCGATTGCAGATAATGCGATTATTTCTATTGATGGCAACCAAAGGATTACTTTGTTTAACCAAGGAGCTGAGAAAATTTTTGGCTACACTGCACAGGAAGTACTGGGACAGCCCTTGGACTTACTCCTGCCATTAAAATACATTGAGGCACATCGGCAGTATGTGGCAGACTTTGGTAGATCCGCAAAAGTCGCTCGCCGGATGGGAGAACGCCGCGAAATTTACGGTCGTCGCAAAGATGGTACAGAATTTCCAGCAGAGGCTTCTATTTCTAAATTAAAACTGGGGGAAGAGACAGTATATACGGTTTACTTGCAAGATATCAGCGATCGCAAGCAAATTGAACGAATGAAAGATGAATTTGTTTCTATTGTCAGTCACGAACTCCGCACGCCCCTGACTTCAATTCATGGTTCATTGGGAATGTTGGCAAGTGGTTTGATTCAGCCAGACTCTGAACAGGGCAAACGCTTGCTGCAAATTGCTGTAGATAGTACGGAACGCTTAGTCAGGTTAATCAACGACATCCTCGACATCGAACGCATCGAGTCGGGCAAAGTCAAGATGGAAAAGCAAACCTGCAACGTTGCCGATCTGATTGCTGAAGCAGTAAACGTCATGCAACCTTTGGCAGATAAAGCAGGAGTTAGCCTATCAGTTTCTAGCTTATCTCAACAGATATGGGCAGATCCCGATCGCATTGTCCAAACCCTGACTAACCTACTCAGTAACGCTATTAAATTCTCACCTGCTGGTTCTACAGTTTGGTTGAGCGCAGAGTTAGGGAATGGGCAAGGGGCACGGGGCATCGAGCATAGAAAAGATCCAATGCCTAATTCCCAATGCCCAATTCCCAATGCCCAATTCCCAACTCTCTATGTCCTTTTCCAGGTGAAAGACACCGGGCGCGGTATTCCAATTGATAAAATTGAAAGTATCTTTGAGCGCTTTCAACAGGTGGATTCTTCGGATGCTCGCAACCATGATGGTACTGGTTTGGGCTTAGCTATTTGTAAGAGTATTGTCCAACAGCATGGAGGTCGTATCTGGGTAGATAGCGAACTAGGCAAGGGTAGTAGTTTTTACTTTAGCTTGCCGATACTAAAGTTTTCTGACACTAGCGATTTAGAACCAAGTACTAGTGATAAATTGCCTTTAGTGTTAGTCTGTGATGACGATCCCGAGATTCGTAAAGAGTTACGAACACTTCTAGAAAAACGGCACTATCGCGTAGTGACGGTGGCTGATGGTGAAGAAGCGATCGCCGCTGCATCTAGCCAACGTCCAGATTTGATTTTATTAGATTTGCTGATGCCCGGTATGAATGGTTGGGAAACAATGGCAGTTCTCAAGGAACGGGTAGATACTCAGGACATTCCCATTATTATTTGTAGTGTCTGCACGCCTACTGATACCAATCAACCAAATCAGGACTTTGTGAACTGGGTAAGTAAGCCTCTGGAAGAAAGCCTACTAGTTCAGTCGTTGCGACAAGCACTGACTAATTCCTCAAAACGAGTCCGCGTACTGCTAGTTGAAGACGATCCTGGCTTGGCAGAAGTTCTGCAAACCCTGTTTGAGCTTCATGATATTGCAACCGTTCATGCCAAAACTGGTAGAGAAGCAATTCGCCTCAGTCAAGAAGTCAATCCTGACTTGCTGATTCTCGACTTAATTTTGCCGGAAGGTGACGGATTTGCAGTGGTGGAATGGTTGCAGCAGCATAATCAACTTTGCAAAATTCCTCTGATGATTTACTCAGCAAGGGAACTAGAAGAATCTGAGAGACAGCGATTGAAGTTAGGACATACTGAATTTCTCAAAAAAGGACAGGTAACACCCCAAGAATTTGAACACCGGGTAATGAACTTACTGCACCAAATTACACAGTATTCCGGTCAGGACGGTAACAATGACAACCAATAAAATTCTGGTAATTGATAACGAGGAATACATTCAAGAAGTTGCCAAAGTTTGCCTGGAAACGGTGGCAGGCTGGGAAGTCGTAACCGCAGGTTCTGGTAAAGAAGGTATCAGTAAGGCTGAGACTAGCCAACCCGATGCAATTTTGCTGGATGTGATGATGCCAGATATGGATGGTTTGACAACCTTTGAGAAGCTACAAGCAAATCCTGCAACCAAAGCTATTCCGGTAATTTTATTAACCGCAAAGATACAAGCTACCGACCGCCGTCGCTATGCTCAATTAGGTATAAAAGCTGCGATCGCTAAACCATTCAATCCTTTAGAATTAGCGACTCAAGTAGCATCAGCATTGGGTTGGAACCTTTAACAAGTCAAAAGTCAAAATAAATACCCACAAAAATTATAAATCATGAACTATAAATATGAAATTTTCATAATTCATAATTCATAATTCATAACTCATCATTTTTTTGATATCCTCACAAGTTCCTCAAATTGTTTACCTATTGTGAAACTAGAGCCAACAGTTACAGTTACAAGCTTAATCCCCATAGCTTCCTTGGCTCAAAACCAAAGTTTTATCATCAGGTGTAAAAAAGGAAGAGGATATGTCTTTAATTCGTTGGCAACCTTTAAGAGAACTGGATACCATACGTCAACAGATGAATCGTCTGTTTGATGAGTGGATGCATCGCGAACAGAGTGAAGGTCTTTTTCCGAAATTAGGTGCGACTTGGGCACCAGCCATTGAACTCAAAGAAACAGATGCAGACATTATCCTAAAAGCTGAAGTTCCAGGTATTGAAGCTAAAGACTTGGATGTGGAAGTCAGTACAGACGCAGTTGCAATTAGTGGAGAATATCAACAAGAAAAACGCGATGAAGACAAAGGCTTAATCCGCTCAGAGTTTCGCTATGGTCAGTTCCAACGGGTAGTACCGTTGCCAGTAGCTGTTAAAAACGATCAGGTCAAAGCGGAATTCAAGAATGGTGTTTTGACACTAACTCTTCCCAAAATTGAGGCGGCTAAACGCAATGTGGTGAAAGTGGATCTCACCGTGCAAGAGGCGGCACGGGAAGCGATGACAAAAGAGCGTCAGCACGAAGAACACTTACAACAAACCATGCAGGCTCGTACTTTAGAAGAGTTGGAAAAATCAAGTGGCAGTGACATTACAGAAGAAGCCAGAGAATCCTTAACCGAACAGCGCCAATATGTAGACCACTTACAAGAAACCATGCAGACTCGTGCTGCTGGAGAAGCAGGCACATCTACTACCAATTAAAATAGTAGAAAGAAAACAATATCTTAAATTTCCCATTCCCTATTCCCCATTCCCCATTACCTTTTCATCCGTCTTGGTATACGTAGTTGATAACTACTGACCAATCTTTGATAAAATTCCGGAGAATCTTCTATGACTAATTCTAATAAGGAAACTACTAAGCAAGGTGGCTTTTGGCAGAAAATAGTAGAAATTCCTCAGAACGTTGTTCGTTATATCTACGCTGGATTCGCAAGAATTTTTGGCCCTAGAGATGACAACTATCCAGAAACAGGAGTACAACCATTTGAGGGAGATCCTCCTAAGAATAAACACCAATAATTTAATTTAATTGAGTTAAGAATCCTGTACTGCTAATCAAGTATAGGAGTTTTTTTTACAAATCATATGAAGTCCGGCTAATTCATGTTCATTAAAAACCCTCACCCCCTGGCCCTCTCCCAACTTGTGAGAGGGGTAGGGGGTGAGGGTAAATACGATAACTAATCAAACGTATTTGATATCAAATGGGCTTCCTAATTTTGTGTACTTCAAAATCAGATTCGTCCGGAAGTTGCAGATGCGATCGCTCTTTATTTTAGTATTTAGTAATTACTTTTTACCCACATAGATACCCATACAACGAGCCGTTTCTACTAAAAAACCATTCGGATCTACAGGTAACGGACTTTTCGCCAAAACTCTTCCCAAAGATACTGGTATCACTCGCCCATTTTGCCAAGCTACCATTAAACCACTTTGCCCAGCAGCTACCAAATCTACTGCTGCTTTGCCAAAAGCTGTAGCTACCAAACGGTCAGAAGCAGAGGGTATACCGCCGCGTTGGATATGTCCCAAAACTGAAACCCGGACATCTATAGGATAGGTACTACAACGCTTAATTTCATCGGCAATATACTGAGTAATACCACAAGCTGGTTTTTCACAGGATGGATTGCAAGAAGAATCCAGAGGAATATGAGCGCCTTCTGCTACTACAATAATTGCAAATCTACGCCAGTTGCGATCGCGCAATTCAGCTAAATGTTGGCAAATTTCCGGAATCGAATAGGGTATTTCGGGGATTAAAATCACATCCGCACCACCTGCAATACCAGCGTGTAGCGCCAGGTGTCCGGCTGTACGTCCCATCACCTCAACAATCATAACGCGATCGTGACTGGCAGCAGTGAAGGTCAGGCGATTCAGAGCATCAACAATTGTATTGACTGCTGTATCAAACCCGACCATTCTTTCTGTTAGTGCGACATCGTTATCAATCGTCTTGGGAATAGCAATGAATTGCCAATTGCCTTGAGATTGCAGTTGGTTGAGAATCCCAAGACTACCATCACCACCAATACCAATTAGTGCATCTAATTCTAAAGCCTGGTAGCCGGCGAGAATCTCATCAACATGAGCTAGGGTATCTCCTTTGTTGATGCTCCCAAGAATCGTTCCTCCTATGCACAGTAAAGGGTCGATCCCATGCAAGTCTAGACCATGCATCGCCAGAGGAATTGCTTTTTGCTCTAGTAGTCCTGTTGTTGCATAGGGAATACCCCATACTTCCCAGCCGTAAGAGAGGGTAGCGTGGCTAACAACTGACCGAATCACGGTGTTAAGTCCTGGACAATCACCGCCACTTGTAAGAATACCAAGACGTTTTTGTGCTTTCATTTTGGCTTAACCTCAAACATTCCCCTGCAACCAGTCGAAAATCCGATCGAGCTGGTTTAATGTTACCAGTCCGTATTGCCACAGAATTATTGGTAACAAAGTTGGAGTCTGCTCGGGATGTCGCAATGCTAATTGCAAATCAGTGTCGGGAATTGCTAAATCCTCCTGCAAAAAACTGAGGAATTGTGCAAGTGTCCTTGGTTCCATACTTGCCACCTCTCTTTTGGCAATACATTGAGGTTAAGCGACAAATCTGAGGAATTTGTGAGGATTTGATGAGATTAAGTTTATTTTTATTTTAAGAATTAGTCACAAATACCCCAGGTCTAGTTTGAACTGGTTTGAGCTTTAAGCAAAGGATACTAAATCCGATTTAATTGACATCTGTCTTGAAAGTTGGGCATAGGGCATGGGGCATTGGGCATTGGAAGAGAGATTTTCATTCTTTGCTGTGCGCCCTGGTGCATGGGAGTCTTGCATCATTTGCAACAGCCTGGAGGCAGGAGCCCACAAATCCTCGTTACCCGGTTCAACTGTGTAATCAGAATTACAAGAATTAGAGCCAGAGGCTCTTACTGAGATGCCGAAAGATATCAATTTAAACCTGTTCAGTCTTCTTTGTGAAATGAGGATTAAAAAGGCGTCACCTCACTCAAAATCAACTCTGTTTTTCTAGCGCCAAAATCAGGTGTGTGTAGGAGAAAATGGAGCATAAAAGACGAGTGCTATTACTCAAGTTAATAGGCATGATACCATTACATCAGTGCTGCTGCACTTTAAGAAATTTTATATTTTCATCATTAATCTTCCTGCTCTAGCATTGCTTGTGCTTGCAAAAACGGTTGCTGATCTTATTCACTGAGCCTTTAATACCTGAGCTTGATTTATTTTAATTTCAAGCTAATAATGCCAGCAATGCAAGGCGTATAAACCATTTGTAGTCAGCAGGAATAATTTACAAAGACGCCCTAGAAGTTCTGGTATTGTTAAAAACATCTTTGCAAACTTTCATGTAATCGCCCCAAAAAGCACTTTCCTTGAGATCGCTTCACGAAAATTTCCAACTTTTTCCTTTTTGACAAGTCAATTATTATAAAAAGCGTCTTTTCTATTGCTCTTGGAAAAATTCAAAAAACTTGATAATCATTATCTCATTCTCTACTACAGCTTTTTCAAAGTTATTAATTTTCTCAAACAGCTGTTTCCATATTTGAAATTTCCTTCATTAAATATGGGAAGTAGTTCAGAGCAAGCACATTCAGCGTTTGTTTGGCTTTTGAAGATTTTTAGTAGGACGCATCGCTTCTCGACCGAGAATAAACATTCCTGCTACGCCCAAGCAAACAAACCAAACATATTGATACCAATATTTTCCGATCTGCTCAACTGGAGTTAGTTCTGGATGCAGGCTGTTTAAGTAGAGTAGTAATAAAACAATCATCAGTGCTCCAAACCCAACGAAACTCAAGCCAACACGAATGCGTGCAGGTCGTAATTCCCAGTCACTAATTTGCTCTAGGTCAATTTCTGCTAGCTCTTTCAAAGATTCTTCTGCTAAAGAAGAGGCCATTTGCAAATTATTACTTATCTTAGGTGGTAAAATAGGCACTAGTGTTGTGACAGTTGGACGACGCAACAAAGCCTCTGTATCTCTGAGCAATTCCAGTGGTTTACGAGAAATGGATGGCTGAGCGAATTTTATATTTTGTGCAGCATTTTTAACGTTTACTTCGCTTTCAAAATCCATAATATGCCTCTTAGTCATTGGTCATTTGTCATTTGTCAAACTTAAGAGTCCAAACTGTTTTAGCTATTGACTATTGACTCTGGACTGTTGACTCTTATTTAATTATTACTCCCGCTTTAAACTAAATATTGACTGTAATATCAAAACGTTCGCTACTTCCGGGAGACTCTCCATGCAGCTACTGAAAACAACCGACAAGGATTTTTCTGTTAGATTCAAAACATTTGTCAATGAGCGAAGAGAAGCAACGGTTGATGTCAGTGGCACAGTACGAGAGATTATCACTGATGTGAAAGAGCGTGGTGATGCAGCAATCAAGGAATATACTAGTCGTTTCGACCACTACAGCCCCGAGTCTTTTCGTTTGAGCGATCGCTTTATTGTTGAGCAAGCAGCCCAATGTCCCAATCATGTCAAGACAGCATTAGAAACTGCTGCCGATCGCATTGCTGCTTTTCATCACAAACAACTACCGCAAAATATCGCCTACACCGATGAAGTGGGCGTGAAGCTAGGTTTAAATTGGGTAGCTTTATCTACAGTAGGAATTTACGTACCCGGAGGACGGGCAAGTTACCCCAGTTCTCTATTGATGAATGCGCTACCTGCCAAAATTGTTGGGGTAGAACGAATTGTCATGACAGTACCGATGCCTCGTGGTGAAATTAATCCTGCGGTATTAGCAGCTGCCCAAGTAGCAGGTGTTACCGAAATCTACGGTATTGGTGGAGCGCAAGCTGTAGCAGCCTTAGCCTACGGTACAGAAACCATTGCCCCTGTTGATAAAATTGTCGGGCCTGGGAATGCTTACGTTGCTGAAGCCAAACGCCAGGTATTCGGCAGGGTTGGAATTGACAGTATCGCTGGCCCTTCAGAAATCTTAGTAGTAGCCGATAGCAAGAACAACCCAGAGTGGATTGCTTGGGATTTACTCTCGCAAGCAGAACACGATCCTAGCGCCCAGTCAATTTTGATTACTGATTCAGAAACTTTTGCCGAAAAAGCGATCGCAGCAGTTGCAGAAATTCTCAAAACCTTGCCCACCAAAGAAGTAGCTAGTGCAAGTTGGGAAAAACATGGTGCGGTGATTATTGTCAGCAATTTAGAAGAAAGCATTCCTCTGTTGAATCAACTAGCGCCAGAACACGTGGAATTGTGCGTAGACGAACCACAATTGCTTGCCAATCAGATTCGTTGTGCTGGTAGTATGTTTTTAGGACGCCACACCCCAGAAGCAATTGGTGATTATGTCGGCGGCCCCAATCATGTGTTACCTACCGCACGTTCAGCTCGCTTTGCTTCCGGCTTGAGTGTGTATGATTTTATGAAGCGAATTACTTCTTTGCAATGCGATGAACAAGCATTACAAACCATAGGCAAAGCAGCGATTACCCTTGCAGAAGCAGAAGGTTTACCAGCTCATGCAGGTAGTGTAGCAGTGAGGTTGCTTTGAAGAGTCAAGAGTCAAGAGTCAAGAGTTAGTGGTTAGTGGTTAGTTGTTGGTTGTTGGTTGTTGGTTGTCTCCCCACTTTCCCCCTCTCCCACTCCCCACATCTCCCCACCTTCTTGTATTAGTATTTCTGCTCATTGATAAATAGGTAGAAAAATTAAGTTATTTGTACCCCAATCGGGAATTACCCTTAAACGTGGTGATGTATTAGTAAGGTCTTCAACAATCGCCTTGTCGGTAATTACATAACAACCTAGGAGGTTGGCGATGGAAGGTATTCTCATTACCATTTTGTTAGCAGCCTATATCATCGTCATGAAAAAGCAGATCAAACAAGTCGAGCCTTCATCAGATGACAATTCCAGTGGAGTAGTCGCTGAAAAATAGCTTTTTTGGCGGCATTTTTAGCCATAATATATTCATTTTTGTCAGGGTAAAGCATTTGTGTCACAAACGTGTAAGGGAGAACACAAGCCGGATTGCAAATGTTTTGCCCTATCTTTTATGTCAAAGCCTAATAGTCCACCACACTAATTTTGATAGGTTCGTAGTGTAGACGCTCGTAAGAGCGGCTTCCCGAAGGGTGGGCTTTAGCCCTCATTTAAGCACGCTTGCTGCTTACTACGAACTCCTTTAGCATGTCAAAATCTTTGTGGCAGACTACTAATAGCTAATTAAGTAGGCAGAAATAAAATTAGCTCTGTAAATAAGTATTAAGAAATTTTTTCTAACGACTAAAAGCTATAATGCAAAGTTATGTTGATTTGCACTAATCTACTTAACTATTTGTCTAAAATTATTGTCTAAATTGTTTCTATATTGCCCAGATAAATATTCTGATGTCGAGTTAGCCTGAGAGAGTAACTCACACAGGTTTAGCAACTAACGTAAAACATGGCAACTGGGCAAAATTTGATTTTGGATCTCACCATCGTCTTGGGGGCTGCGGCGCTGGGAGGTTATCTGGCAAATCGACTACGTCAACCGGTTTTGCTTGGCTATTTAGTAAGTGGACTGGTTGTAGGGCCTTTTGGTTTCAAGCTATTAAGCGAAATTACCCAAATTAAATCTTTAGCAGAAATTGGTGTTGCCTTTTTGCTGTTTGCCTTGGGTGTGGAATTCTCTTTGGCAGAATTGAAACGAGTCAAGGACATTGCCCTACGAGGAAGTCTGCTGCAAATTGGACTGACAATTGTGCTGGTAGCATTTGTAACTGTGATTATGGGCTGGGCATCGGGTCTTTCTCAGGGAATTTTTCTAGGCGCAGTTCTTTCTCTTTCTTCGACAGCAGTAGTATTGAAAACACTGATAGAAAAAAGTGAAATTAATACACTACATGGTCAAATTATGCTGGCAATTTTAATTGCTCAGGATTTGGCTTTGGGTTTGATATTAGCTATTTTGCCTGCCCTGAAGCAACCAGAAAATATAGGCTGGTCACTTGGCATTGCTATTCTAAAAGTCTTAGTTTTTGTTGCAGTGGCGATCGCGTTAAGTCGATGGATAGTGCCCCGCCTAATTGCCAGTGTTGCTGCTACCGAAAGTAATGAATTGTTTCTATTAGCGGTAATTTCCTTATGCTTGGGGGTTGCTTTAGTTACAGCTGGGCTTGGTCTTTCGCTGGCGATGGGGGCATTTGTTGCTGGGTTAATGATTTCTGAGATTGATCATGCCGATCAAGCACTGTCTAAAGTTTTGCCTCTACGTGATACCTTTGCTAGTCTTTTTTTCGCCTCAATTGGTATGCTGATCGATCCAGGTATTCTCTTAGAAAACTTAGGACTAATTATAGGATTAGTGACACTGGTCATGTTAGGCAAAGCTGCTATTGTTTTGCCGATTGTTCTCAGCTTTGGCTATTCCCTCAAAACTGCTGTTATCGTTAGTTTTGGTATCAATCAAATTGGTGAATTTTCTTTTGTATTAGCCCTGACAGGTTTGAGATTGGAACTTATCTCGCAACAAACTTATCTGTTGCTTTTAGGAACAACAGCAATTACCCTGGTGTTAACTCCCACGTGGCTTAATATTGCACCTAGCTTGGGAGATAGCTTCACCCGCATGCCCTTACTGGCGAACTTCTGGCGGCGGTTTTCCACACCAAAAACCCTATCGATGCCAGAAAAAATCAGCGGTCATGTAGTCGTAGCAGGTTACGGAAGAGTTGGGCAAGTAATTGTTAAGATTTTACAAAGTCAAGGTTATCAAGTTTTAGTAATTGAGAATAGTGAAGCAGCGGTGCAAAGATTGCGGTTTCACAAAATCCCTTATATTTTTGGTGATGCTGATTCCGAGTTAGTGCTGGAAAAAGCCCATTTGGAAACAGCAAAAGCCTTGGCAATTGCCCTACCAGATCCGGCTAGTACTAGGTTGCTTCTCAAACGTGCCTTAGCAATAGCACCTGGATTGGATGTCATTGCGCGATCGCACTCTGACAGCGAAATTGATCTTTTAACTCAGATGGGTGCAAAAGAAGTAGTGCAACCGGAATTTGAAGCAGCACTTGAAGTGGGAAACCATCTCCTCAAAAGCTTAGGTGCACCAGAAAGTCATATTCAGGCTGTCATTAATGCCATTCGCAAAGATCGATACTTGAGTATTCGACCAGAGAAAGAATGACTCATAACATTTCACGTTAATAATGATACATATAAATCCTGTAGAGACGTTGCATGCAACGTCTCTACTCTACAACAAAATATGTTTATGCCTAATACCATTTCTATGTGAAGATGCACATTATTATTAGCCTGCGTAGGCAGGCTTTGTATGTGTAGCCCTAGGCTTATAACCTGTGGGGATAATATGCAGCCTCATAGAGAATTGGTATAAAGGAAATTGGTATCAGCTAGCGAAATTAGCGCGATCGCAATTTAAAAATAAAATCTCCCCTTGAGCGGTGAGGGGAGTGTTAGAGTGTTCTGAAAATTAGACCTACCGCGAATATCCTAGCAACATTAACTATAGTTGGAATCGGTATTAGAAGAAGACAATTATGTATTTGCCAACCTGCTGAAAACCTCTTGTTTAACAAGCTTTAACCTTGCTCTATTATGGAGCTATACCCTAAGTGGGGTGTTCTTCTTCTTGAAGTAATATTAGGAATTAATCGCTATTTTACTAAGTTAGCTATGTTTTATCTGCCAATTCTGCTTGCCCAACAAACTCATACACTTCAGGTAAGTGTTAATATTAATGGAATAGTTGCTCTGATAGCAGGAATACTGATTCTCATCCTTCCCAGATTGCTTAACTTCATTGTGGCAATATATCTAATAATTATTGGGCTTGTGCAGATTTTTAACCTGCGTATTTAATATAACGATAAAAGCCTCAAAGTCATAAGTACACGATCGCATTTTGCTTTCTGTGGATTAATTGCTGTCACAAATCAGGTAGGAGTTGGCAGTCGTTTCACAGGACGCTTAAACGCCAGTGTATCTAGTTAATGCTGAGAAAAGTGGCGATCGCGCGCACTACCCTAACCTTTCCCCTACCTGAGTGTACTGTCAACTATATTTTGCTTGGTTTATAGCTGCAAACTGATTCAATTGTAAGCGCGAAATTGAGCAAGGACTAATGCGCTAAAGATTTGATTGCAGGTAATTAAACAGACATAATTTCACGGACTTGGAGGAAATCTTGGAATTATCTGGATATACCCGAATTTCTTAAGCACTAAAAGTGACAAAATTAGTAGAAGTTAACCAAAGACTGGCTACTGCGTATTTAGCAAACACTAACTCTTGCTTGGCATTACAGGAACCCTTAAGTTTCACAGTTTGTGTTTCGTCTTTGACTAACCTAGCCTGATAATTATATTGGGAACCATCAGGTTTTTCAAAAGTTAGCTCAGCGCGAATCGTGTTTTTGTCTGCACTTGGCTCGATCATTCTACCTGCGACTTTATAATTAAACCAATCCCAACCATAACGAAAGATAAGTTCTCTTTCCAGAACTTGAATTGAGTTTGGTAAAATTCCCCAGCCGCGATAGACTTTTTGCAAGGATGTAATATCGCCAGTGCGAGTCAATATCGATTTAAATAGTTCTTCATCGAGATTGCCGTAATATCTGCCTTCTGGAAAGTCTATTACCGTTGGTGCAAAACGATGTCCGCCAAAGTGACTAGATTTCCAAATTCGTACATTCTCCAAATTTAAATCAGCAACAGTAGTTGTTGCATGGAAATGAAAGGGATTACCATATCTAGAGCAGCATTTATCATGACTGCCATGAGTACACACTAATATATCTCTTGTTGCAGTTGATTCTATTTCATAACTTGGGTTTCTACCCCACAAATATTTCTTGACAACAGCTGCTACTTGCTGGATATTTTCTAACCTATACTCTCGCTTGCTATAACCATGACTCAACCCTTCTTGTTTTTGATAGATCAAAAGGGTTGTATAGTCTGATTTATGCGAAAAACTATTAGCAATTAAGAGAAATTTTATCGGCAGTCTTGCACGTTTAACCTCCTCTACTAAAATCCGCAAATTCTCTGGAACCCATTTAGAATGAAAAGCTTCTGATACCCAAGGTGTAGGACACTCAACTAAGACGTAAGTTTGGTGATTGGAAGCACTACCAATAATATCTTCTCCTGCTTTTCGCGAATTATCAGAACAAAAGAAAGTATTCATCTAGACGTAGTGATGGATGTACTTGAAGAACAAAGGATATTACAAACAGAGATGGTACTTATAGTTACAATCTCCCCAGAAAAACCGCTTGCTATTGCGATCGGCTACAAAATCACGTCTGGGCTAGCAAGCGAGAGAAAACGAGAATAATAGCGATTTTTCAGCCCAATCCTGGTAGCCTCGTTATAACATCATTTCCAGTCAAAGTTTGTGCTGTAAATAAATTTTTTAGAAAAGGGCTTAGCCTTACTTGTAAAAATAATTCCTTTATTGCAACTAGCAATTGTAAAATTTTTACTAGCTGCAAATGAGGATTTTTCAACTGTATTTTAGCCGCGAAAGTAGCCAATTTTATAATGAGTTGCTTTACCCAGTTGCTAGGGAAATTAGCATCTTCTAGGATTTTTTTGATGAAGTTCGCATTTGCGCTTTCATCTGAGTATTTCAAGTCAATAAATTTGAAAATAAACGTGAACTGTTCCCTAGTAATTAGGTGAGTAAATTGATTTTCTTCCTCCGTAAATATAATTACTGATTTAGGTATGGCATTCTTAGTTAAGAATTTTTTGCCATTATCTAATTTAAATTTATCACCAAAAACACACATATTGCAAATTATTCTCAATTATTTCTGAAAAAAAAGAAAAGCAAATTAAATGATGAGTAAGGTTCAACAGTTAAACCTTAAACACATTGATTTTGAAGTTAATGAAAATATTAATAATTACTTATTGGTCAGGGTACTACCATAAGAAGTATTTTTACCCAGTATCTTTGGTTTGATTTAAATCACCCCATCAGGTGTTTTTACCTCCTAATGAATATACTAGCAATCGAACACGAGCATCTGCTTCTACTCTAACCGAACTTAATTATAATGCAAATTTTTACTAATACTTCTAGTATCGGCGAATTTCTTGAATTTGCTATAAGCTAGTAATATCATAGTTAACAAGCGTTTAAAAGTAGGGAAAGCTGAGATTATCAACGCTTTTAGCTCGTGAGCTAAAAGATAAAGATTATCAATATGTCAAAAATAATTGCAAATAACCTCATAAATTTCTGTAAACTGAGAGGTTTTTGTTGTCACTCTTTACAAACAAAAGCAGATGATGAATTATTGCCAGCAACGTGCTTTGTTACCTACTTATCTTCTAGTTTTCACGCTAATGACCCAGTTTTTATCTATAAAAGTTACTATGGTGAACATAGAAAAAGTCGATGATTTGTTGCTATGGCTAAGGCAACTTTCCATTTTCATGCAGAATTAAATGATTTTCTTCCACCATATAAAAGGCAGGTGAAAATTGAGCATTTTTATGGGGAAAGAGCCTCTATTAAGGATATGATTGAGGCTCTTGGTGTTCCCCATCCTGAAGTTGATTATATTGAGGTGAACGGAAAACCAGTTAATTTTTCTTACATTGTTCAAGATGGAGACATCATCAATGTCTATCCTATTTCCATAGTGACAGACATGCCTGTTTTGAGCCTAGTGCGACCTAAACCGTTAAATATCATCCGCTTTGTGTTAGATATTCACTTAGGGAAATTGGCATCATCTCTACGATTATTAGGCTTTGACACGTTATACCGGAATGATTATGACGATCCAGAATTAGCAGATATTTCTAGCACTCAAAGACGAATTCTTTTAACACGCGACAAAGGTCTTTTGATGCGGAGTGTAGTTACTTATGGCTACTACGTCAGAAATACTGACCCGCAGCAACAAATAGTGGAAGTATTGCGGCGTTTCGATTTATTTAAACTAGCATCGCCTTTTCAACGATGTCTGCGTTGCAATGGTACTTTACAACCTGTGACAAAGCAAGTCGTTATCGACCAGTTGCCAGAAAACGTGCTGTTGTCCACTGATGAGTTTCATCGCTGTCAAGACTGTGCTCAGATTTATTGGAAAGGATCGCATTATCAACGCTTACAACAATTTATTAATGGTGTGCTTGATTTTAGTGATTAGTAGTTAATGGTTGTTGTTTGTTGTATGTTGTTTGTTGTTTGTTGTTTGAACCATCAACCAACAACTGACAACGATCAACCAACACCGAATAACTAAAAAGACCGTGACATTAATCTTAGCGCTTGATTTTGGTGGTACTAAGCTAGCAGCGGCGGTGGTGAATGCAGCATCTTCCCAAAAATGGCTGGGTTACGAACGTCGCTTTTCGCCTGGGAATGGAAATGCTAGCACGGACTTAGAAATTATGCGATCGCTCATCCATTCTCTATTGCAAAGAGGGAAACCCGCTGCTATTGGTGTTAGTTTTGGCGGCCCTGTCAACGCAACTACAGGTACGGTAAGGCGATCGCATCATGTCCCTGGATGGGAAAATATACCCTTGCAGCAGTTGTTGGCAGAGGAATATGGCGTCCCTGTGAGTGTTGATAACGATGCTAACGTCGCAGCGTTAGGCGAATATCGTTATGGTGCAGGTCAAGGGCATGATAGCTTGTTTTACATTACCGTCAGTACTGGCGTTGGCGGTGGTTGGATACTCAACCGCAGGCCTTGGCGTGGTGCGGAAGGCATGGCAGGAGAAATTGGACACATGGTTGTTAACCCCAACGGGCCTGTATGTTTGTGTGGCAAGCGGGGATGTGTGGAAAGGTTGGCATCGGGGCCTTATATGGCGCAGGATGCTAGAGATGTTTTGGAAAAGGAAGCACCAAGACGCCAAGTAGGAGAAATAATTCGAGGTTTAGTAGAAGATAATTTGCAGTTGATTACAGGAGCGGTGCTGAGTGAAGCAGCAGCATTGGGGGATGAATTGGCTAAGGCATTTCTAGACAGATCGGCTTGGGCGCTGGGGGTGGGTATTGGTAATGTCGCAAATTTGATTAACCCAGAAAGGTTTGTATTGGGTGGCGGTGTAACGAAAGCGGGGAAGATATGGTGGAGTGTACTGCAAAAAACAGCACGCCAAACAGCGTTACCAGAGGTGAATTTTGAGATTGTTCCGGCGGCGTTAGGAGATGATGCGCCATTATGGGGGGCGGTGGCTTTGGCGGAGGAGTTCGTCTAATGTGAATTCACTTTACATTCACAGGGAATCTGTCAGCAACATTCCAATTGTTTTTGGAAAAGCCTACGCCAACAGATGACACAAATGCTAAGTACAGCTTTGCGTAAAATCGTAGTGTTTTTAAACGCAGAGGGGCGCAGAGGCAGCGCAGAGGAACGCAGAGTATTTCTAAGGATAATTCGCTATGAATTAATGAAATACTGTACTAAGCGAACGATCTATCAGTGTTTATCTGTGTCCACCCCCCTCATTCCCCCCTACAAAAGCTTACGCGATCGCGCGAAGTGCAGATCCCAAACTATAAGTCTGTTAGTTAAGCATTTCCCGCCAAGCTATGTAGTGTACGGGGTCAGTGTTGGCAATTGTTCCATCTAGGTCAAAAAGAATTGCTGCCAGCATAGGTTCACCAATGTTAAATAATATTAAGTTTATTAACATAGTTTACATTGTTTTTGAGACTGAACGATAGTTTTTTCTATTCATCAGAGCAAAAACTAAGTAAATCGGGGAGAAAATTTATAAGTATGTAACAGAATGTTAAACAGAAGAATTGGAGTTAAATCTGACACGTTGTGTACTGTAGTTTCCCTTTTCTCCTCTTGTTTGAACTCCAT
>NZ_JACAEU010000018.1:0-5676 GCF_013388695.1 Fischerella sp. | reverse complement strand
TGAATTTACAATTCACGGGTATGTAGAGACGTAGCATTGCTACGTCTCTACAATGATTTGGCATCGAACTACAAAAATGTATGCACACATAATTCATGACCAAATTCAGCAACGCCGAATTTTAAAAGTATGGTTATAACCTACGATTTTCGGAACGATAAAATTCAAAGTCATTTCGGTTGAATATTCTTCTACCAAAAACTCTATGTGCATGATGCATTTAATTAGTAAGGTAATCCCCTAAGATATCCCTCAGACCAGAGGTCACCCAAACCTGCTTGAGATTCTATAAAATCCTTGGCATCAGGAATTTCATCAGCCCGTGTAACAGTTGCATAGCCATTATTCTCACGCTGAAATATCCAGAGATACTTGGGATCTTTGATAGTATTTACAAAAAATGGAGAATGAGTGGACACAAAAACTTGTGCACGTTGAGAGTAAGCCAATAATTCTTCACTCAGAGGTTCCAGCAATCGATGATGAAGTCCATTTTCCGGTTCTTCAATACACAGTAATTGGGGTGGATTAGGATCATTTAATAAGATTAAGTATGCTAATAATTTTAGTGTCCCATCTGAGGCAAACCGAGCTAAAAATGGTCTGCTAAAAGGTGTATCTTTAAATAACAAAGCCAGTCTACCATCAATCGTTGGTTCAGACTCGACTTTCTCTAACTGAGGAACACGACCAGCAAGTTGCTTCAAAATTTTGGCTAAAGTCTCTGGATGTTCTTCAGCAAAGTATTAGACTACATTAGCAATATTGTCGCCCTCACGAGAAAGATGTTCCATTGCCCCGACAGTCGCTAACTGACGGGCTTGATCTGGAATGAAATAGGAAAGAAACCATCCTTCAATAAAACGCCGCAAGCCAGCAACACGGGGATTATCTGACAATTGACCAATAGTTTTAATAGCAAGAGAACTTGGATCATCCATTTGATAGTAAATTCTGCGGTCGTTGATTTCAGGATTTTCACCGCTAATTACTTCTCCACCACCATTTTCAAACTTAAGAAAATCAAATGGTTTGCCATGAGATCCTCTTCTCCAGTTGAGAGTTTCCCTAGATACAATTGGTATTCCATTGTTGAGACCAATGGCAACAGTGTAGGTGATAATTGGAGTTTTTCTATCTTCACGGTACTTTATGGCAATTTCAATTTCTTGACCTTTGCAGTCACGAGATATCACTTCTTGAAAACGTCCTCGCTTTTCTAAAGCTTTGCGAACATTAGTAGTTAGACAATCTGAAAGGAAACCTATAACATCAAAAAAGGTAGTCTTACCGCTGCCATTTGGTCCCAAAAAAACAGAAAACGGTTTGATATCCTTAAGCGTTATATTTTGCAGAACTCTATAATTTTTTACCGATATTTGTTCGATTCTTGCCATTAGACAGTCACTTCCACAACTTTAGCAGTGTGGTTGCCATAAATGTCAAAAAATAATAGTAAGGGTACATCATATCGTACCCCTACTAAAATTTTTACAGAATTACCGATTAGTTACAGTAGCTTAAGAGATAATTTGCTTAAGCCTCATCTAAAGCTGCAATTCCAGGTAATACTTTACCTTCCAGCAACTCTAAGCTAGCGCCACCACCGGTGGAAATGTGGCTCATTTGGTCGGCCAAACCAACTTTTTCTACGGCTGCAACAGAGTCACCACCACCGATGATAGTGGTAGCACCGTTTTTGCTGAGATCGGCTAGAGTGCGGGCGATCGCTTCTGTACCGACGGCAAATTTATCAAACTCAAACACGCCCATCGGCCCGTTCCAAATAATTGTCTTACAATCAGCTAGCGCTTCTTGGAACAATTTCACCGAATCGGGGCCAATATCCAAGCCCATCCAACCATCTGGGATGTTCTCAACGCTAACGGTTTGAGAATTGGCATCGGCAGCAAATTTATCTGCTACTACTACATCTGTGGGTAACAGGAAAGTAACACCCTTTTCTTTAGCCTTAGCTTCCAAAGACTTCGCCAATTCTAGCTTGTCTTCTTCCACCAAAGACTTACCAACATTCAAACCACGGGCTTTGTAGAACGTGAAAATCATGCCACCGCCGATGATGAGTTTGTCACACTTTTCCAGCAGTGTTTCAATTACGCCAATCTTGCTGGAAACCTTGGAACCACCAATAATTGCTGCCAAAGGACGTTGGGGATTTTCAATAGCGCTTTGTAGGTACTGTAATTCCTTCTCAATCAAATATCCAGCCACAGAAGGACTCAGGTAGTGAATCACGCCTTCAGTAGAAGCATGGGCGCGGTGGGCGGTGCCAAAAGCATCATTGACGTATAAATCCGCATTAGCTGCCAGTTTTTTCGCAAATTCGGGATCGTTTTTCTCCTCTTCTTTGTAAAAGCGGACATTTTCTAGTAACAGCACTTGTCCGTTTTGCAACGCCCCGACTTTGGCGGCAACTTCATCGCCGATGCAGTCATTGGTCTTCACAACTTCTTGCCCTAGCAACTCAGACAGACGTTTAGCAACCGGAGTTAGACGCAATTTTTCATCTACACCCTTGGGACGCCCAAAATGGCTTGCTAGAATCACCTTAGCTCCCTTCTGCATCAAATCCTGGATAGTTGGTAGAGCAGCACGGATGCGAGTGTCGTCTGTAATATTACCTGCATCATCCATTGGCACGTTAAAATCAACCCGCACAAACGCACGCTTACCAGACAAGTCTGTTGCAGATAAATTTGCTAAAGTTTTCTTTGACACGTCACAAACCTCCTGATTGCCTTTTTGTTATGTTTTTCATTAGTAAACTCATTCCAAATTGTACCGGAGTAAGTGGTGCAAAGAATTGTTAAGCGATGAGTTTCTTGTCAATTGTCTGCCAGACAATACCAAAACGTGTGGAAAAATAACTACTTCCATGCTCTAACCAGAAGAAGGAAGCAGACAGTAAAGGGGGTCTTTTAAGATCAACTTTGCACAAATTCTATACAGCAACGGGTAAATGCGATGTTCAAAACAGTTCTGTTTCCAATTGACCAAAGTCGGGAAACACAGGAAGCAGTCGATGTAGTTATAAATGTCGTCCAAAAGTACGGCAGTCGCTTGGTGCTTTTGAGTGTGGTGGAAGAACTAGAAGCAGATGCATCTACGAGTGAAGATGTTGTGATGTCCTCATCTGAGACTGTTGCCCAATTGCTAGAGACTGCCAAATCAGTGTTTGCTAAGCAAGGAATTCAAGCCGATACCATTGAAAGGCAAGGCAAACCTGCATTTGTAATTTGCGATCTTGCTGATGAAATAGAAGCCAATTTAATCATCATGGGCTGTCGAGGACTGGGATTAACTGACGAAGGGGCACATGATAGCGTTACTAACCGTGTGATTAATCTGTCTCCTTGTCCGGTGTTGATTGTTCCCTGAGGGTAAAGGGTAAAGGGCTTCGCTTGGAAAAAGGGCAAAGGTAAAAGGGTAAATGGATTTTTCTTTCCTTCCCCTTTTCCCCTTACCCCTTCCCCTTTCCCCCACCGAAGGCTTACCCCTTCCCCCTTAATCAATCGTGACGCGGAAGCGAATCAAGCCAGACTGTCCGTCGGGAATGTTAGCCGGGCCGACAATCACCGCACCTTTATTGTTGTTGTTACCACAGATATTGGCAAAGTCTGGCTGCAAGGGAGTCAAGGGTGATAAAACTTGTCCTTGATTGGCAATTCCATTTACAGAAAGGCTATTAGAGACATAGCTTGTGCCTGTCGGGATCAGGTCGCAGAATCTGGCATTTTGTAATTGCTGACCACCATCAACGAGATAATAAATCGTGTACTCAACTTCATCGCCGCTACTCAAGGGTGTGGGCAGACTGACTTGACCAACAGGCGATCGCCCTACTTGCTGTAATCTGTTATCGTCATCATCATTGGGATCATCTACAAAAGTATTAAAATTAAGACCACTGATGGGCTGACCGTTTCTGGTAGCGTTGGTAATTCGCTTGACTAACCGCAAATTTGGGTCTCCAGCTGCTCCTGCTTGGCCAGGGCGGAAACCAAAGTCAACGTCGAGATTTTGCGGATTGGCATCACTCACGTTAGCCGACAAAGTTGTTTCGGTAGTGGGTGTAAAGTCACTGGGTCTTGTTACCTCTACGGTATAGTTACCTGGTTGCAAACCAGTGAATAGATATCTACCGTTGTTATCGGTCTGAGTTGTGCCAACGACTTGGCCATCGCTATTGCGTAAAGTCAAAGTGGCATTAGCAATTCCTGTTTCGCCTGCATCTTGTTGACCGTTACTATTGCGATCTGTGAAAACGGTATCGCCGATTGAGCCTGCGGGTACGCAGATAGTAAGATCGGCAAGACCTATTGTTTCATCTTGTCCGGGTGGTTGACCCTCTCTGTACAGTGGCCCACTTTGATAGACAACCTGAATTTGGGTAACAGGTTGAGAGATTGTTGCAAAGACGTTACCAAAATTTTGCTCGGGAAGCGCATTTCCTGGCGGTACACGCGGCTCGGCTCCCCGTGCAGTATTGTTGTTAACAATTTGGGCAACAGCACCAGGCCCAATGTTTGCGAGGGTAACTGGTACATTTTGACCTTGGTTGGATGCAGTAACTGTAATTTGATCTTGGTAGGGAGGTTCGCCTGGTCGATCGCGGTCAACATCCAAGAAAGTGAGGGGAGTGGGTAAAGTCACTGGTCGGGCAAAGGTAATAGTGAGTGTAGCATTACCTCCCCGACTAGAACCACGAGCGTCTATTCCCCAGCGCAGATATGGTCTGTTAATACCCCCATAGGGGCCAGGAGCAACCCCATAGGGAACATCACCAAGGTTTCCAGGAGAGTTTTGTGGTGATTCATCACGGATAATTCCAGCAGGATTTTCCGTCATTTGAAATCTGGTGTTAACGCCGCCAATGTTGAAAGTTTGATTGAAATTTGCTGTTTGAAAATTGCTCTCACCCCAGTTGAGAGTTGCTTGTGTTGAGCCAGCCGGACAGCTTGTTTGTGTTTGTGCTAATACTTTTTGGTTGGAAATGCTCCCCAACAAGGGAACTTGGGGAACGGTAAACAGCACACTCAGCAGGGTATTCTGGAAAATCTGAAAATTTAAGTGCTTAAATAAAGCTTTCATTGCTTGGTTCCTAAACATCACCAAATAAAGTCAAAAGATGTAGAGACGCGCCATGGCGCGTCTGTACAAAAGGCAAAAGAATGATGAATTATGAAGACAAATATTTCATAATTCATCATTCATAATTCATAATTTCCTAGCAGGTTCTATTTGCAGGTCTTGCTCTTGTGGTTCAACGATCAGGTCGATTCCTCTGATGTCTTTGTAGATGATTTCTACACGGCGATCGCGTGCATAATCTACACGAGTTGTGCCTTCAGTTGCACGCTGAGTTTCACCAAAAGAACGAAAAGTCATTCTTTCTGGGGCGACGCCCTTACGCAATAAGTAATTTCTTACAGACAATGCCCGGCGTTTGCCCAGTGCCAAGTTGTATTCATTACTGGCGCGGGGGTCGGTGTGACCCTCTAATTCAATGACGATAAAGGGATATTGCTGCAAGACTTCTGCCACTCGATCTAGAACAGCAGCACTCTCTTTACTGATGAAGGATTTGTCAAGTGCAAAGTGTACGTTGTTTGGTGCTTGTATCCGAATTGGTGGCGGTGGCAGTGGTGGTGGCGG
>NZ_JACAEU010000072.1:0-17088 GCF_013388695.1 Fischerella sp. | reverse complement strand
GAAACGCACTGCTATGGATAACAATTATATGGTTCAGGTTCTCAATTGTTTTTTCATTAGCAACACTTTAGATTCTTCTGATTCCTTGTGTCAAGCCTGATTGAGATGCTCTTACCCTGCACTGCAATCAGAAGGCAAAATATCTTTGCAAGCATTGTGTGAATTGTCAAACGAAACTATCACCTTTGAGTGCGAGGTAACTCTACAGAAGGAAGAATGGCTAGGAATTCTACCAGTGTGGTTGAATGTGGTACTTCAGGGGCTGAAATCGAAAAATGTACCAGACGATTCAGTAAGTTTTAAAACCGCACTTTCGTTGCTGAGTCAGGTTTCAGATGAAGAAGCTTTTATAGAGTCATTGCGACAGGGATGGCGTCAAGTGATAGGCGCGATCGCCACTAACAATTTTCAGGCTGCTTTAAATTTACTCAGCGATGAAGTCTGGCAAGAGTTCCTGCGTCTTTCCATTAGCCAATCACCTCTGGACACGCCTGAGAAATTTATAGCTAAATATACTGCACCTCAAAAGACAACAAAACGACCTCAAAGGCGCAGGCAAAAATAAATCCTTATAAGTAGAGACGCGAAATTTCGCGTCTCTACAGACTGAACCGTATTGCTTTATAAAGCGATCGCCTGGGAAAATTAGCTTTAACCGACACTGGCATTTATCGTCAATTTATCAACATTTTCACCTTTGACCATTAGAACCCAGATTTCAGACTCTTGACCCTTGACTCTTGACTCTGGACTCTTGGCTCCATCTATTGGTCAATGCAGAAAATCGTCTCCTTCGATACAATTGAAAAATAAGGAGAGCCGAGGAGAAAAAATTAAGGTGCTACTGAAAGGCTTTGAGATAGAGATGTACACTGGTACACCTAGTGGTGAAATCGTCGGTCTCTCCGACAAGATTACCGCATCTATTGATGGATACGTGCGGGAACCAGACAGCAGAAATGTAGAATATATTACTTCGCCAAGCCATAATTACGACCAGTTATTGTGTGCCATATTGCGTCCCCGGCTAAAACTGCGAGAATATCTTCAGCAATTGGGCAATTATACCCTGATTCCAGGTAGTACCCTGTCTTTGGGTGGTAGCGATCGCTTTTTTCGCTCCGATCCTACAAACCCTTATCATGACTATATAGAACAAACCTACGGCACTAAAGTAGTCACTGCTAGCGTTCATATCAATATTGGCATCAGCGACCCTGAATTGTTAATGCGGGCATGTCGATTGATACGAATGGAAGCACCATTGTTTCTTGCTCTCAGCGCCTCTTCTCCCTTCCTGGATGGCAAAGCCACCGGCTATCATTCCACCCGTTGGCGTGTATTCCCGCATACACCAGCCCATGTGCCATTATTTACAAGTCACGCCCACCATATCCAATGGGTGGAAGAACAACTGGCAGCAGGAACCATGCAAAATGTTCGTCATTTGTGGGCATCGGTACGACCAAATGGCGATCGCCGTCCCTACGATTTAAATCGCTTGGAATTGCGAATTTGCGATTTAGTCACAGATCCCATTGCCTTGCTAGCGATTGCTGCTTTGCTAGAGGCACGTATTTTGCAACTAATAGAAAATCCCGACCTCGATCCCTTAACCCAAAGTAGTTTCTCTGCTGAAGAATTGATCTCCTTGACTGCTGCCAATGAAATTGCAGCGGCTACCTCTAGTCTTGATGCCCAACTTTTGCATTGGCAAGATGGCAGAACCATTACCGCCAGAGATTGGATCGCGGAACTCTATCAAGAAGTTTGGGCGCTGGCCAAGCAACAGGGGTTTGGCTGTTTCCTTTCGCCTTTGCAAAAAATTCTGCGTGAAGGCAACGAAGCCCAACAATGGTTACAACTACACGCCGTTGGTTTCAGTACTCACAGCACTATTATCCAGGCGATTCGTGCCACACGAGAGCGTGAAATCGAACTAGAAGATAAGTTATGTTCCCCCCTAGTGGCTTAACACCTCACCCCCAATCTCTGGAAAACTGTTAGATTGTGCGGGGAAAGCCGTCCTCTACCTTCAGAAATAAACTACCTTCAGAAATAAAAATTAATATTTTCGGAAATCACTCATTCAGTCTCTCAGATAAACTTCTGAGAGAATTTATCCATTGTTTTAAATTTCTAATCAATCTTGATAGCGTGATGTATATTAACAAAAGCTATCAAAACCCTCTATCAGTAGATAGATTTAAGAAAACTTATATATTGTTTCTGAAGATAGTACGTCAGCCGCTCAAAAATGCCCCAGGTAGTTTTAGTAAACCCACTCATACCCCCCAATACAGGTAATATTGCTCGTACTTGTGCTGCAACGGATACAGAATTACATTTGATTGCACCTTTGGGGTTTGAAATTAGCGATCGCTATCTCAAAAGAGCTGGCTTAGATTACTGGCCTTATGTAAAAATGCACTACCACGAATCTTTAGAAGCATTTAAAGCCTTACATCAGCAGCGTGGAGGCAGGTGGTTGGGTTTTAGTGTTGCTGGCAGTCATAACTATGCTAGCTTTCAATTTCAAGCTGATGATTGGCTGTTGTTTGGCAGTGAAACTACTGGTTTGCCACCTGCGGTTCTCGCAGCTTGTGATGCTACTCTTTACATTCCGATGAATCAACCCAAGGTTCGCAGCTTGAATCTTTCAGTGAGTGTGGCAGTCGGCTTGTTTGAGGCACGCCGCCAGTTGGGTTATCTGCAATAAGCCTTTCAAAAAATACTAGATAAGGGGCAATGGGCATGGGGCATTGGGCAAGGGGCATAGGAAAAATCAGTACTTCAATCCCCAATCCCCAATCCTTTCTTATGCTTATCTTCATGAAAAGTTAAAAAATATACTTGTTTTTTAAATTTTTGACAAAAAGTAGTCAATAATACTTACTAAATAGGGTAAAATCTTATAAGAAATTTATATATACCAAACCAAGGTATGGCCCAATCCAACGATAGATTTTCGTGAATCAAAAATTTTTCGCTACGGGGAACAAAAAACGTGAAAGTCTGTCATAACAACCATTTAAGCTACTTTTTCAGCTGTTAAATAATCTTTAGGAGCGCAAAAGTGTCCAGGAGTTTACACGGTTGTTTTTTGGGGAATAATCAACTTAACGTGAAGTCTCGTGTTGGAAAGACGGATTGAGTCGATAACTCTTGAAGATATTTAGACAAGAGATATCACTCTTCCAGAAGTTCCAGCAGATAGCTTGGTGAAATGTGAAATGTTTGTCAATCTTGGACAAATGTAAAAACTAAGACAGCGTAGGTTATGAAAAGTGGATAGACGAGTCAACATAAAAATTAATTTTTTACTAAATTTAAAAATTGTGAACTTGTCTAAATCACAGAAGCAGGTTAATCTTGCCTAAGCATCTCTGGTGAGTGTGATCTTGATCTATTGTTTGATGTGATCTAAATCATTGACTAGTATCCGACCTAAACTTTGAGGTCAATTAAGCGCTAGTGATCATAGGAGGTCGTCTTTGAAACGAGCATTAAAAAAGAGAGAGAAGGCTGTGCTAGAAAACACCCAAAGTGAGGATGTACCCGTGGAACAGCAGAACGCAGTTAATCCACGGATTCACCGCCGGGTACCAACAAAAGCTGCCATGATTGGCTTGGCAATCTCAATGGGAGCGACCAGCCTTTTGGTGACTCGACAAAGCGATCAAGCTCTTGCAGCGGAACCTGTAGGCAACCAAAACACAGCCTCAACAATTCCTGCTGGCGATGCGGAAATGAAACTTGCTCCTAAAAAAATTAATTCGGAGCCCGAGACAGCCGCGTCATCGGTGAACCGATCTGAAAATGCTATTTTGTTGGAGCCAACGGCAGTTTCACAGGTGCCAGGGCTGAGCGCAAAATGGCAGGCTGTAGCAAATAGAATGTCTTTGCCAGCTAATGCACCAGTTGTAGTACCAACCAAGCCGCAGGCAGCAAACAAACTCAACATTTCTTCAGCAAATGCGAATACGCAAACAGCTAGAGAGCAGCTGGAGACTGTACAACAACTCTCTAGTAGTAATGAGATTGCTAGCACTCAGGCTACATCTGTTGCTGCTCAACCGCAAGAAGATGCAGTTATTAACAGTGAAATTAATGCTCAACTGAAGGCGCAGCAAGAATTTGCGCTCTACAACTTACAACAAAAATCGAACCGCCTCAGAGCAAGTCTGGCGGAATTAAAGTCTGAAGAAACCGAAGAATTATCAAATACTACACACGAGACTCAACCGATAGCTGTGGTTGCAACAACGCCACAGAATACACAGCAGTCGGAAATTAGCAGCGATGCCAGTAAAACTAGCCTAGTGTCAAGGTTAAAGCAAAGAAATATAGTAAATATACCAGTAACAACACCAGCAGTAACGCCGACACCAGCAACGCCAGTTGTGATGCCGACACCAGCAACACCAGCTGTAACATCAACGACCGCTAACTATGAGGTTAAGCCAGGAGATACGTTAGCAGCGATCGCGAAGGCAAATAATACTTCGGTTTCTGAACTAGTCAAGGCCAATCATCTTACCAACCCCAATCAACTACAAATAAATCAGACGCTGATTATTCCTGTAGCAGAAAGCAGCAGCAGTGCAACTAAAGCACCAATGCCAGTTAACTCTACAGCTTTTGAATTGAGCGGTGTCACCAAGGTAGCCAACACTAGCACCAATTCAATCATTACCGATAACAACATTCCTGAGGTTGGAGCATTGCCCGCAAACAACCAAACTCAGGTTAATGCAGAGTCAACTTCCACTGACTCAGCAGCAGCTACTGCTAATCCCCAACCAAACCTCAATGCTGACAGCACCTACGGGATGGGTGGTGATACTCCCATCCCAACAGCTATTACAGAAATACAGTTAGCTAAAAAACAGGATGCTGCCAAAGTAAAAAGCAGTAAAAATAGCAGCAATCCACGTCTGCGTAGCTTACAAGCGGAAATTGAGAAATTACGGGCAAAATATCGCGCTCAGCAGTCTGGTAACACAGTTGTAGCAGAGGATACCAATAACAGTGCAAGCGTGCCAATTCCAGTTTCTGAACCGAGTAATGGAGCAATTCCAATCTCAGTTACTAAAGCTAATGCAGCAGCTGTGCCGATTCCCGTTCCGCAGCCAAAGGGATTTGATGACAGCGCTCAGCCAATTAAGCCTAGCTTCCGCGCTACTAAACCGAATAACGAACCAGTTAATCCAGAATTCCTTCCCAATCGCAACACTAAGTTTTCAACACCTTCTACAAATACAGATGCCTTTCAATCTCTTGGTATAAGACGAGGAACCAAGGTTTCTCCGGAATTACCACCTTTGGCAGCAGTTGATACATATCTGCCCAGACCGATTGAGGAAATTACACCTACAGCCAAAGGTTATATTTGGCCAGCTAAAGGTGTCCTCACTTCTGGCTATGGCAGGCGCTGGGGACGCATGCACAAAGGGATTGATATTGCCAACGGCATTGGTACACCTATTAATGCCTCATCTGCTGGCGTGGTTGAAAAAGCAGGTTGGAACAAAGGTGGCTACGGCAACGTTGTAGACATCCGCCATCCAGATGGCAGCCTGACTCGCTATGCTCATAACAGCAAGATTTTGGTGCGGGTAGGTCAACAAGTAGAGCAAGGTGAGATCATTGCTGAAATGGGTAACACTGGCTTCAGCACTGGCCCCCATAGCCACTTTGAAATTCATCCATCTGGCAAAGGCGCAGTCAACCCCATGGCCTTCTTGCCACCACGCGTGTAGTTTTTGGCTTTGGCTATCTGCTACTAAATTATTCTCTTGTTTGAGGAGGGAGGCAAGCTCCCTCTTTTGCTTTTTGGTTGATATCGCCTTTAAAGCTAAGTGAACTCGATAGTATCCACAAAGCCGATAATCTTCTGTTTAAGACCCTCGGCTTCTTGTTTGACACTACCGGGAGTTTCACCATCAAAAAAGCTACGCTGGTTGCTAACTATATACAAAAAGTCTCCAGAGATAAATGCTAAAAGTCCTCGGTACGCATCACACTTAGCAGCAGTACCGTTATTTCCGGCTTTGGGAATTGTTGAGCCTTCAGGCATGTTTACTAATGCAAAGTAAGCGCCTTCTAATGTGTTTGGCAGATATTCAGTGTAGTCTACAGAAGCATCTGGTAGATTAGCTGCGATCGCACTAGGCACATATTTGTTTAAAAGAATGGATCGCAAATATTCTTCCTGTCCCACAGACTCAAGGTCATCCATTTGTTGAGGAGGGATAGAATTATAATCGATTCTGAAAAAAGTGCCTAAATCATCAGAAAAACTGACTGCTCCTTCTTGAGTGTCTATTCTACCGCCCTGCTGGAGGTTGACAGGGACTGGAACAGTAAAAATACCGGAAGGTGATTCGTATACTTCTAGGCTAGATATTTGCTCTGGTAAAGTATCATCTTCGTCGTCTGCATATTCTTCTTCTGCTTCTTCAAAGGCGGCAATGACTTCGTCTATAATCTCCTTGGCTTCTTCATCCTCAATTTCCAAAGCCTCTTGTAGCTTTTTGAGCAAAGTCGTTTTACCTCTGGGAATACGGAGTTCTTCTTCGTCTACAAGTACACTCACTCCCGCAGCAAAAGCATCCGGAACTAACTCATCATCTATGGTTTCGTAAGCTGTATTAAACAGTGTTCCAACTCCCTCATCTTCAGCAATAGCGATGAGTTTATCGACCATTTCTAGCAATTCATCATCTGAGTATTGCTCAAAAATGTCGAATCCCCACAGGATATCCGCTAAGAGGTCTATATCCACATCTTCTAGGGAAGAACTAGCAATTGCAGTGACAACAGCGATCGCTGCGATCGCTTCTTCCTGACTCAGTGATTCTTCTGATATCTTTTCTGAGCTAAAAATCTTATCGTACTTACCCATGATTGTCCCTCCGTCAATAGCTTTAGCGATCGCAAATAATCAAGTGTTATTGGGTAGTTTACCAATGGCTGAAGCCATTAGTCTTTAGTCCCCCAGACTCAAGTAACAAATAAATTCTGAGCGATAAGGATTATATCTGTCACTTAATAACCTTTTCTTAACATGAGACTTCACAGTTGTTAGTTGTTGATTGTTTGTTGCTTGATGTCAACCAAGTATCAAACACTGTATGGGCTAGTTTAGCCATAATCTTAGTGAAATTACAAAACGAAATATCTAGTTAAACCCGCCCCTAGCAACTTTCAAAAATCATCTGTGGTTAATAGAAAGCGGTTGGCAATGTCTTTGTAAAAATTTGGATCTGTCCAATAACCTAAATGTGCATTTCCACCCCATGATGTTTGGTAATCCATCAGAACATTATCTAATTTTTCGTAATAATCCAAATGACCGCTGATTGGGTCTTGCAGATGATAATAATTAACCCAGCGGATTTGTTCTAGTTGACATTCCACTGGGTTATTATTCAAGTATTTATTTTTCCGAATATATAACTGTCTAACACGGAAGGAATTTAGATATTCTAATATTCGCTGTCGAATGTACTGATGTTGCTGTGCCATTTCCCTGAAGAAAAAAGCAATTTTATCTAGTGGAGAAGCGAAGGTAATGAACCCTGTAATTTTATCAACGAGCAGACTTTTACCTTTATCCTTAGAAAGACTAGCCTCTATACACAAAAGGTTTAAAGTGTCATAGGCAATACAGCTACCAAGAGAATGCCCAACTAGTATTACTTGGTCGTAATTTGCTTGTTTATCCCTCAGAATTGCTTTGAGCAATGTTAAAGATTCCGTCAGTATTTGTTGGCGAATTTTATAGTAAGGAGATTTTACATTAGTTGTAGTGTAAATAGCAACATCACCAACAAAATTCACCAGTAATGGAGTCACAAGTTTTCTACTTAATTGCCAAGCTGGTTGCAGAAATCGACCTTGCAGAAATGGACTTAGCAACAACAACAGCAGGCAAACAATCAATCGCAAGCCAGGATATATAAAGTTAAATAAGCGCAAAAATATCGTCAGCCAGCGCAAGCGGTATTTAAAAAAGCTGTTCCAATTCTTTTCTTTCAATAGCTCATCTAATTTAGATTGATTTTCTTTACGGTTATAAAATTGAATAGTTCCTTCTAGTGTTTGTTCAGCCCACTGCAATATTTCTGGTACACTAATCTTATTTTCTGTATTCGCTGCCCAATAATATTCGTGAATATCTATAAACTCATCTTGTTTTATGTTATTGGAACTCAAGCGTACAAAGCTTTCTGTCCAAGGGTAGCCAGTTACTAATCTTCGCTTTGCAATCAAGTGTTCTAGCCTAACTGGTAAATTCTGTTCCTCAAAGTATTTAATTAAGTTCTGGGCAAAATAATCCACTGTTTCAAAAGGCGTTTGTTCACCAACGCCGTGGATAATAATAAATGCTGTACGTCCTTTAGGGAATTTAAGATTATTATCTTGATTATTCATATTGTTTAACACTTATGAGTTGTTGTTAGTTGTTAGTTGTTGTTTGTGATACCAAACATTTCTCAACCAACAACTATCAACAGCTTAAATGTTTATCATAAATCAAAAACTTTAGCTATCTTTGGCAATAGCTGGTTACAATCTGTAACTAACGTATTTGTAACTGATAATTCTGCAACTGTTCCTTTTTAGATTTTCAGCTTATTCATCCCATTCATATTCCTCAAATTCGCCTTCCTCAACCTCATAGATATTTTCACCAATTTTGCGGATAACTTCGTTGCGTAAATTATCAAAATTAATGCCAAAACTTTCCAAAACTCTGATAGCTACTCCTTCATTTAGTCGAATCAAACCTAACAATAAATGTTCTGTATCTATGTATTTGTGTCTAAACTGACGAGTTTCTTCAAAAGCATATTCTAAAACCTTCTTACCACGCGGAGTAAAGGGGATTTCTACAGATACCGAATCGGAACCCCTACCAATGATTTGTTCTACTTCTATCCGAGCTTGTTGGAGATTAATTCCCATTGATTTTAATACTTGAGCAGCAATTCCATCTTCTTCGCCAATTAATCCCAACAGCAGCTGTTCTGTACCTACAAAATTATGTCCCAGTCGGCGTGCTTCTTCCTGGGCTAGCATAACAACTTTGATAGATTTTTGTGTGAAGCGTTCAAACATACTCTACCCCTTTAGCTAAAGCATAAAAGGCCATTCGTATAGATCCAGCACTAACAGAGATTATTTCGGAATTGTTAAATGCAGATTTAGATTGTATGAAAAATACCATTTATGAGATAAAGACAAAATTATACCTGCGATTACTAGAGTAAATTCTAGATTTTATCTGTTTTTTAGTCTAATTTGTCGCTTTTTGCTTAATTAAAGCATTTAAAACTTACTCTCCAACTTTCGACATAGTGATCCCAAAAAAAATATGAAGTAAATTACGAAATATAGGAGTTAGTCAACAAAGAGACTGGCAATTTCAGATGCACTAGCTCTATTGCCCGTCCTTGCTTGACATGCAGATAATTTAATCTGGAGTAAATACGGATGGCTACGGTAATTAAAAAAACTTATAGTCGAACCTCCGAAGAACGATCGCTCGTCCTCTGGTTAGATGAAGTAGGCATAGATGATATACCTGTGGTTGGTGGTAAAAACGCATCCTTAGGGGAAATGATTCAGCGGCTAGTACCCAAAGGTATAAACGTGCCAATTGGGTTTGCTACCACTGCTTATGCTTATCGTTATTTCATCCAATCAGCTGGGTTAGAAGAAAAACTACGGAAACTATTGTCTGACTTAGATGTTGATAATCTCAAAAATTTACGCGAACGTGGTAAAAAAGCGCGATCGCTACTAATACACACGCCATTTCCACCAGAATTGCGAGATGCGATCGCTCAAGCCTACGCAGCTCTGTGCAAGCGATACAATGCAGATACAGATGTGGCTGTTCGTTCCAGCGCCACTGCTGAAGACTTACCAGATGCTAGCTTTGCCGGACAACAGGAAACTTACCTGAACGTTACTACAACCGAGGGAGTTTTAGCAGCTTGTCACAAATGCTTTGCTTCCCTATTTACAGATCGCGCTATCTCTTATCGCCACATCAAAGGATTTGACCACTTTAGCATTGCCCTCGCCGTGGGTGTACAGAAAATGGTGCGTTCTGACTTAGCATCTTCTGGGGTAATGTTCACTATCGAAACGGAAACAGGTTTTAAAGATGCAGCATTAATTACAGCCGCCTATGGCTTAGGAGAAAACGTTGTCCAAGGAACCGTTAATCCAGATGAATATTATGTTTTTAAACCAACCTTAAAAACAGGATTTCGTCCAATTATTGATAAAAAATTGGGTAGTAAAGAATTAAAAATGGTCTATGATGACGGCTCTAAATTTACTAAAAACGTACCAGTTGATCCAGAAGAAAAAAACAAATTTGCGATCGCGGATGACGAAATTTTACAACTAGCGCGATGGGCTTGCTTAATTGAAGACCATTATTCCCAAGTTAACGGTGTTTACACCCCAATGGACATCGAGTGGGCAAAAGACGGTATCACCAATGAATTGTTTGTCGTGCAAGCGCGTCCAGAAACAGTGCAATCTCAGAAAACACAGAATGTGCTGCGGAGTTATCGCCTTTTGGGGAAAGACGCGGAGAGGGAAAATGTCTCCGCGTCTTCGCGTCCCCGTGTCCCCGTGTCCCTCGTCACCGGACGTGCAGTTGGTTCCGCAATTAGCCAAGGTAGAGTGCGAGTAATTTTAGATGTCGGCAAGATCGATCAATTCCAACCAGGGGAAGTTTTGGTGACAGATAGAACCGATCCCGACTGGGAACCGATTATGAAAAAAGCGGGTGCGATTATTACAAACTCTGGTGGACGCACTTGTCACGCTGCTATTATTGCCCGAGAATTGGGCGTACCTGCGATTGTGGGGTGCGGTAATGCTACGGAAATTCTGAAAACTGGTCAAGAAGTGACGGTTTCTTGTGCGGAAGGAGAAGAGGGACGGGTTTATCCAGGATTATTGCCTTTTGAAGTTGAAGAAGTGGCTTTGGAAAATTTGCCCCGTACCCGCACGCAAATTTTGATGAATGTGGGTAATCCCCAAGAAGCTTTTAGTCTATCTAGTATTCCTAACGACGGAGTAGGTTTGGCGCGGACGGAGTTTATCATTGCCAATCATATCCAAACCCATCCGATGGCGTTGATTCAATATGACCAGATAGAGGACGAATTTGTTAAGGAAAAAATCGCGGAAATTACCGCACTATATGAGGACAAACCTCAGTATTTTGTTGATAAATTGGCTCAAGGTATAGGTAGAATTGCTGCGGCATTTTATCCTAAGCCAGTAATTGTCAGGATGTCAGATTTTAAGAGTAATGAATATGCGAATTTACTGGGGGGAAGACAGTTTGAACCCAAAGAAGAAAACCCAATGCTGGGTTGGCGGGGGGCAGCGCGTTATTATGATGAAGGGTATCGCGAAGGTTTCGCCTTAGAGTGTCAAGCTATTAAGCGAGTTAGAGACGAGATGGGTTTAACAAACATCATCCCAATGATTCCATTCTGTCGCACTCCCGATGAGGGACGGTTAGTGTTGGCAGAAATGGCAAAAAATGGTCTTCAACAGGGCCGTTCCCAGGCAAAGCCAGGGGAGGGCTTGCAAGTTTATGTGATGTGTGAGTTACCCAACAATGTCATAATGGCTGAAGAGTTTGCTGAGATTTTTGACGGTTTTTCGATAGGTTCTAATGACCTTACTCAGCTAACGCTCGGATTAGACAGAGATTCAGCGTTAGTGGCGCGCTTATTTGACGAGCGCAGTCAGGGAGTAAAACGAATGGTGAAAATGGCGATCGCCGCTGCGAAAAAACACAACCGCAAGATTGGTATTTGCGGACAAGCACCCAGCGATTACCCAGAATTTGCCCAGTTTTTAGTAGAACAAGGCATTGACTCTATCAGTCTCAATCCTGATTCTGTGTTGAAGACCATGCTGGAAGTAGCAAAAGTAGAAAATAGTCAATAGTCCTTTGTCATTTGTCCTACCCTACGGTCAGCCGCCCGGAGGGCGTCTATGTCACTTGTCTTTTGTCATTAGTCATTTGTTTTTTGTCACTTGTCCTTTGTTATTTACCAATGACTAATGACCAATGACTATTGACTAATGACCAATGACTATTGACTAATGACCAATGACTATTGACTAATGACTAATGACTAAAAAATGGTTTTGGATAGGCATTGCGGGTATATTTCTCCTATCACTTGCCCTGCGGTTTTGGGGGCTAGGTAGATTTAATACTCTCGTATTTGATGAAGTTTATTACGCTAAATTTGGCAATAACTATCTCACTCACACTCCATTTTTTGACGGTCATCCACCGCTAGGTAAACTTATTATCGCTTTGGGAATGTGGCTTAGCAGTCATATTCCCTTTGGTCAAGATACAGTGAATGGGCTAACAGGTTCGTTGCGATCGCCTTGGAGTTATCGTTGGATTAATGCTCTGTTTGGCTCATTTATTCCCTTAATTGTCACTGGAATTGCCTATCAATTAAGTTATCGTCGTAGCTTTGCTTTACTTGCTGGTTTGTTCACAGCTTGTGACGGTATATTTATTGTTGAATCTCGCTATGCCCTGATCAATATTTATATAGTTGTCTTTGGATTGTTAGGGCAGTGGTTTTTCTTATTGGCATTGGCAAACCGCAAACAACGCAGGCTTTATTTAGTAATTGCTGGCATTGCTTTTGGTGCTTCTGTTGCCACCAAATGGAACGGTTTGTGGTTTATGTTGGGTACTTATCTGATCTGGATTTTCGCTTGGGTATGGCAATGGTTTGCCACAAATAAACCAAGAGATGTAACGGATGGATTGTACTCATCCACTACATCTGTTTTTCGTAGGTACAACGCCCGTATATGGGAATATGAAAGGGGAATATCGCCATTAGAAAACCTAACGCAACTGAAGATTTTTCACTTTTGCTTTTACTTAGGAATTATCCCAGCATTAATTTATAGTTTGATTTGGATTCCCCATCTGCTCATAGATACAAGATATAACTTTATCGAAGTTCACAAACAAATTTTGTCATTTCACGAGCATCTAGGTGGTAATAGTCCTACAGTACATCCTTACTGTGCTGCATGGTATAAATGGCCATTGATGACCCGGCCAATGGCGTATTTATACCATGCAGCGGCAAGTTTCCAAGAACCCATACCTCTGATAGGGCCACCTTTGCCGACGGGTACGGGCGAAGTAATTTATGATGTCCATGCAATGGGTAATCCTTTTTTGTGGTGGTTTGGTGTCGCTGCCCTTGTATTTTTATTAGTGATGCTAGGGTGGCAAGTAGTAATTTTTTGGACAAAGCAAAAGCGTTTTTCTAATACAGCAGTGCTTTCTGTTGATACTTGGATTGCCCTTTACTTAGTGTTAAATTATGCAGCTAATTTATTACCTTGGGTAGGTGTAAATCGCTGTCTTTTTATTTATCACTATATGACGGCTGTAGTATTTGCATTTTTAGCGATCGCCTGGTTTGTAGATCAGTGTTTTCGCAGTTATTACAAAACACTCCATGCTTTTGGTGTCACCATTACCTTTGTCATTTTGGCTGCTTTTATTTTCTGGTTGCCTGTTTATTTAGCTTTACCTCTCTCCTCTGAGGATTATAAATTGCGGATGTGGTTTAATTCCTGGATTTAGTGCGAGTGACATCCTAGAGAATTGCGATCGCACAAATATCAATGTGTATAAACATGCCTCTACAGTGGTTGCTTCAATTTATCAGCAACAAATAATAAATCAAGCAAATAAAATTTACTAAATTTTGACAAAAATACACATTTAACAGATGTAATAATAAACTACTTTTAATATTTTTTATCTCAATACTTCTGAACAGCTTGCTAGACTGAGAACGCTAGTAGATTGGGAAACACTGCAAAAGGCGACTAAGGAAGTGAAAGGTCTTATTATTTCAGACAAAATTTTTCTTTCTTGATACATTTAGGAAGAGTGTCACTTTGTCGGTCTGGCTCTAACTATACTGCGATTAAAAGAAAGGTTACAAAAATTAATCTAGTTAGTTTGCGAAACCCAATCGAGCAATTAAGCCGATCGCTACTGAATTTTTGACGATCCGCAAGGAATAGGAGGATCTCGATGGTAATGGATTTAGAATTACAAGGTATGAATTTGACGAGCTTAAAAGAACCATCGATTCATATCATTAGTCAAATTCAACCGCATGGAGTACTTTTGGTTCTAGAAGAGCCAGGATTAAAAATCTTGCAAGTCAGCAGCAATACATACGATGTTTTCGGAATTTCTCCCGAAGACATGCTGCAAAAAAAACTGGAAGACTTACTCGATCCATTCCAAATCGAGAGAATAGAAGCAGGACTGCTACAAGAAAGTCTAGATTTTATCAATCCCACCAAAATATGGGCGAGAGTCAAAGGTGACGAATATGTAGTGTTTGATGGGGTATTCCACCGCAATAGCGATGGATTTTTGATTTTGGAATTGGAGCCTGCGATTTCTCAGGAAAACATACCCTTTCTAAGTTTTTATCACTTAGCTAGAGCTTCTATTAACAAACTAGAAGAAACAGCAAATCTTCGCGATTTCTGTCAAATTCTTGTGGAAGAAGTGCGGAAAGTCACCGGATTTGACAGAGTGATGCTGTATAAATTCGATGATGATGAGCATGGCTCAGTCATTGCTGAAGAAAAAGTAGAAAGCATGGAATCCTATCTGGGTTTACATTATCCAGAGTCAGATATTCCTAGACCCGCAAGAAAATTATTTGCCTCCAATTGGATCAGGATAATTCCAGATAGCCATGCCCAGCCTGTAGAAATCTTGCCTGCGATTAATCCAGTTAGCCAGCACCGCCTAGATTTAACTAATTCGATTCTCAGAAGCGCCTATCAGTGCCATATGGAATATTTGCACAATATGGGCGTTGGTGCTTCTTTGACTATTTCTTTGATTAAAGAAGGAAAACTTTGGGGACTAATTGCTTGCCATCATCAAACACCCAAATATGTTTCCTATGAGATGCGGAAAGCTTGCGAATTCTTGGGGCGAGTCATCTTTTCGGAACTTGCAGATCGAGAAGAAACTGAAGATTATGACTATCGCATGCGGCTGACATATATCCAATCAGCACTGGTTGAATATATGTCCCAGGAAGAAAACTTTATTGATGGTTTGGTTAAACATCAGCCAAATCTGCTCGATTTAACCGGTGCACAAGGTGCAGCAATTTGTTTTGGTGGCAATTACACCTTGATTGGCAATACTCCCAAAGAAGAAGACCTGAATTTTTTAGTCCAATGGCTCAAGACTAACGTTGATGAAGAAGTCTTCTACACAGATTCTCTGCCACGCCTTTATCCAGATGCACAACACTTTAAAAACGTTGCCAGTGGTTTGCTAGCTATTCCGATTTCCAAACGCAATTATGTGTTGTGGTTCCGACCGGAAGTGATTCAAACTGTCAATTGGGGTGGCGATCCGAATCAGGCGTTTGAACTTAATCAGTCTGATGGGAACATGCGCCTGTGTCCGCGTAAATCGTTTGAGTTGTGGAAACAAACGGTTAGCTTAACGTCTTTACCCTGGCGTTCTGTGGAAATCAAAGCCGCTGTAGAATTGCGGAAAGCAATTGTTAATATTGTGCTGCGCCAAGCCGATGAACTAGCACAGTTAGCACACGATTTAGAACTATCCAACGCGGAATTGAAGAAGTTTGCCTACGTCGCCTCCCATGACTTGCAAGAACCGTTGAATCAGGTAGCAAACTACGTACAACTGTTGGAGATGCGCTACACAGAAGAACTCGACGAAGATGCTAAGGAATTTATTAACTACGCCGTCGAGGGAGTCAGCTTGATGCAGACGCTGATTGATGACGTGCTGGCATACTCTAAGGTGGATGTGCAGGCGATTGAATTTGAATTGACGGGGGTAGACAAAGCTTTAGAACGTGCCCTTGGCAATTTGCGGAAACGCATTAGCGAAACCGGTGCTGTCATTACCCATGATGAGTTACCAACTGTGATGGCTGATGGCACTCAGTTGATGCAATTGTTCCAGAACTTGATTGGCAATGCGATCAAGTTCCGCAGCGACAAAACCCCAGAAATTCATATAGGTGCTTCTCGCTTAGAGGATGAGTGGCTATTCTCAGTCCGGGATAACGGTATTGGCATTGATCCACGGTTTAGCGATCGCATTTTCGTTATCTTTCAACGCCTGCACACGCGAGATGAATACCCAGGTAGCGGTATGGGTTTGGCCATCTGTAAAAAGATTATCGAGTGTCACCGGGGGCGCATCTGGGTAGAATCACAACTAGGGGAGGGTGCAACATTCTACTTTACAATTCCAGTGGGAGGACGCGATCGTGAGCGTAGAAACGGACGAAAAGCACAAAACAATCTTCTTGGTCGAAGATAATAAAGCCGATATCCGTCTCATCCAAGAAGCCTTAAAAAATAGCTTAATACCACACCAGGTAATCACCGTTAGGGATGGTATGGATGCTATGGCTTATTTGCGCCAAGAGGGTGAGTACGCTGACGCACCGCGTCCTGACTTGATCCTCTTAGATTTAAACCTGCCCAAAAAAGACGGTAGAGAAGTTCTGGCGGAAATTAAAACTGACCCTAAGCTGAAACGCATTCCCGTAGTAGTGCTAACAACCTCACACAATGACGAAGACATTTTTCATAGCTACGACTTGCACGTGAATTGTTACATTACTAAATCCCGCAATCTCAGCCAACTATTTCAAATCGTCAAAGGAATAGAAGATTTTTGGCTGTCTACCGTCACTTTGCCATTAGAGTAAAAGGGGATCGGGGATCGGGAATCCGAAGGTGATAAGGAGGACAAGGAGAAGAAGCAATTTTTCCCCACCTCTCCCTGTCTCCTCCCAATTCCTAATGCCCAATGCCCAATCCCCTATCCCCTATGCTACCCCTGTCAAGGTGTGAGTCTTGGAAATGGATTTTTCTTGGTGTCTTTGTGTCTTGGTGAGTCCAGCCCCCGTCTTGGCTTCTGCCGAGATGGGGGACTGGCGAACCCGGAGGGTG
>NZ_JACAEU010000071.1:0-3568 GCF_013388695.1 Fischerella sp. | reverse complement strand
CACCCTCCGGGTTCGCCAGTCCCCCATCTCGGCAGAAGCCAAGACGGGGGCTGGACTCACCAAGACACAAAGACACCAAGAAAAATCCATTTCCAAGACTCACACCTTGACAGGGGTAGTGTCAAGCCCTGTAGCAAAGCACAAGGTAAATTCCCAATTCCCCAGAGATTGAGATAAGTTAACCAGATTTTGGGAAAACTACTCATGGTGTTTTGAGCGATCGCGCTTGTTCTACCTAACAACATGAGAGCGCTATTTGTAGAAAAAAAGAGTATTTTAAGTCTTGCATTTTGGATAATTTTGTGCATACGGTTGATGTTTCTGCCAGCATTACCAGCTGATGCAGCGCCGACAGCAACACCCGATGCAATTAAAAGTTTGCGACAGCAGCAGCAACAAATTGACAAACTGCATCAGAATGTCAAACAAGAACGCGATCGCCTCATCAATTTGCAACAAGCAGCGCAAGAACGACTCAACGGTTTGCAGCAAAACTTAAAAACCACTGACACTCAAATTAAAGACAGCGAGTTACGCCTAAAGCTAGCAACAGAACGCTTGCAACAGCTACAAGCCGATTTAGCAGCAGCAGAAGTTTCTTATCAAGAACGACAAGCAGCAACAATTGCCCGCCTGCGCTTTCTACAACGCTCTCCAGTGAATCAGGGATGGGCAGTTTTGCTACAAAGTCAAAATCTGAGTGACTTTATCAGCCACCGTCGTTATCTGAAGTTAGTTTATCAGGCAGACCAGCAAATCTTAGTCAAACTGACAACACAAGCAAATCAGATCAATATACAAAGAATAGAAGTAGAACAACAAAAGAATGAAATAGCCTTGATTAGGCAGCAATTACTGGCACAAAAAGCCGATTATCAAACGCAAACAGACTTTCAGGAGGAATTAATTGTGCGCCTCAATAGCGATCGCCTCGCATTAGAAGCAGCACAAACTCAATTAGAGAAAGATTCCCAGACAATCGCAACTTTAATTCAAAAAAAAGTTGCCGAAGCCAGGGCTAGAGAAGCAGCAGCTAAGACAAACAGCCGTAACAATATTATTGTTCGCGGTACAGGTATGCTGGCATATCCTACCGATGCACCTACCAGCAGTCCCTTTGGTTGGCGAATGCATCCTGTTCTTGGTTATCGCCGCTTTCATGCCGGTCAAGATTTTGCCGCTAGCTACGGCAGTACAATTCGAGCAGCAGACTCCGGAACAGTCATTTTTGCTGGCTGGTATGGCGGTTATGGTAGAGCAGTAATTATCGATCACGGCGATGGCATTACTACCCTCTACGGACATAGCAGTGAATTGTATGTTTCTGAAGGACAAACGGTAAAGCGCGGACAAGCGATCGCCGCAGTTGGTTCCACAGGTTTATCTACTGGCCCCCATCTCCATTTTGAAGTGCGGAAAAATGGTACACCTGTAGATCCGATGAATTATTTTTAATAGTACTTGCATTTAGTACAGATTTGCGTAAAAGAGTAGCTTTTTTAAACGCAGAGGAACGCAGAGTAGGCGCGGAGGGGCGCAGAGTCTTTCTAAATTTAATTCGTTACGAATTTGTGTAATGTTGTACTTAGTGTTTCTCTGGTGGGTTATTTTATAGCAAGAATTCAAATCATTAGTCAAGATATTGCCTCGTTCCACGGTTAAATTAGATTGCAGACTGCGTAGTACGTCGATTGACAAGCAGTACACCACACAAGACGATAGTGCCGCCAAACAGGGAGACTGTTGTAGGCACTTCTAGCAGGGAATGCCGATGCCCATAGAATAACGCTAGTAACGATCGCGGCGATCACCAGTGCTTTGGGATAGCGTTCTTGTGTATGGGCATTTGATTGAGGCGGCTTGGAATTGCCAGCATGGTAGTAGGTCAATGAAGATGACACCATGCGATCTTCTCGCTCCTTTATTTTTCCAGATTGTTGCTTGAGCTAATTATCACGCATTGTTAATTGGTCGTTCAATTCTGGCTTTGCATCCTCAGTTTGACTAAATTATCCAACTCTTTCTGCATCTGAGTGCGGACAAGCTCATAACAAGCATTGACATAATCGCGATCGCGCCCTGCTTCTCGACCGTAGCGTTCAAATACTATTGGCGGACAAACCCGGGTGTAAACAGGCACTGGTAAAGGAATGTTAGGCAAAGGGCCGAATGCAATTCCCCAAGGTAGTCCTAAATAAATGGGGAATACTTCTGGATCGATACCAAATAGCCAAGGCATCCCCCATTGATGGAGTTGCTGCACAATTCCGTAGCACTCAGCCAGCACAATCAGCGTATCGTGAGCACCACTGGAAATGACAGGCACTATCGGCACATGTTCTCGTAATGCCAGCTTGATAAAACCCTGGCGTTCAGCAAAGTAAATTTTGTTACGCAGACTATGAGGTCGAAATACATCTTCCACGCCACCAGGATAGACAAGTACACTGGCTCCAGAACGCAAAGCAGCGATCGCCATTTTTGGATGTGCAACGATGGCTCCTACTTTCATAGCTGCTTCTGCTAGTGGCGGACATGCCTGCCAAACTGTAGGATGCATCAAGCCATAGACTGGCCGTTCCACACCAAATCGTCGGAACCAGTCGTACATCATCATATGCATATCGGGAGCAGCAAATCCCCCATTGTGTGAACCAACAAATAAAACTTTTTTGTTGGCTGGGATATGCTCCCAACCACTTGTCTGCACTCGAAAATAATATTTATACAACCACTCCCAAATAGGCATCACAAATTTGATAAATTGTGGATCTCGTTTTTCCAGAGACCATCCTGATTTTGTTTTTAGTGGCTGTTGTTTATAGGTGTATGTTGGCATTTCGCGCTTTAGTTAATCTCCCTTCTTAAAGATAATTACCAATTGACAAAAGTAATGCCATCTTAGTTTGTCACGAATGGAGTTACTAAACCCGGAAAGTCCGATAATGCCTCGCCCTCATCGCAATTTTCAACTAGGTTTTTCCTATCACATTACCATCCGTTGCAATAACCGAGAATTTCGCCTGACGCGGTTAGAATGTCGTGAAGTGTTCCTTTATGCCATCAAAAAAGCACAGCAAAAGTATGGGTTTAAACTCTACGCCCTGTGCATCATGAGTAATCATGTTCATTACCTTCTGGAACCAAAACAGCCAGAGGATTTACCCAAAATCATGCACTGGCTGAATTGGTATACTGCTATGTGCTTTAACCGAATGCTCAACCGAACAGGGCATTTTTGGGAAAAGCAATATCACAGTACGGGTTTTGCCAATACAGATAAACGCCGAGCTTTAAATACTTTACGATATATCCACGCTAACCCCAAAGCTGCCGGGATGCACCAGGGTTTTTTCTATGAATTCAGCAACTACGGTACTCATGACCGCCTGAGTAATGATGGTATCACCCAATGGCACCCGGCATTTTTGCAATTGGGAAGAAACTTATAAGTAGATAGACATAAATAAAGTAAAAATAGGGCGGGCGAGACGCCCACCCCACAAGAACAACAAATCTCTTGTGGGGTGGAGAGAAGTTGCCGGGGAGATGTTCTTTCCGGCAAACT
>NZ_JACAEU010000070.1:0-36164 GCF_013388695.1 Fischerella sp. | reverse complement strand
TCCAAATAAAAAAACATACAATTTTTCTTGTGGGGTGGACATCCTGTCCGCCCATAACCAAGGGCGGGCGAGACGCCCACTCCACAAGAAGGGATAATTTATTTCTTGGTAATCCCTAACTTCGCAAATATAAAACCACACTGTTGTAGCAGTGTGGCGAGTTTACCTATAGCACTTTAAAATTAGGAGATTTAATGAATAAAGACCATGCTTTGTGAGTGTTATAGTCTTCTACAAAGCCAATATGCAGCATTCCGGAATATACACAGAGATTATTGGATGAGAATAATTGCCTCTTGAACTTTGGTGGAAAGAGCTTTTTGCAACCCTTGTTCAACGATTGTTAATTATCTGCTGAGCGCGATCGCTTTTTAACCACTCCTCTGCTCGATTTTTCATAGATGTTTCCAAATCGGCTAAAGTCCGGATAGAGATTTGCAGTTGGGTAACGCCAGCTTGGATTAATGCTTGTTCTCCAACAAGATAACCGAGTTGGGGATGCCAACCGAGAGCTGTAATTTGATGTTTCTTATTATTAATTTCCAACATCTGGGGGGGTTCGATGCTCTCCACTATAGCTTTGGCGACAGCTGTTTCACCGTGTCCCAAATCAAAACCGATTGTTTCTAAAATTTCCATTTTCTTAGTATTGATTATTCTTTAGCTTCCCAATACGCTGGTTCAATTACCCGGCCACGTCTCAGCAAGCGATCGCCCTTCAACAAAGCGGGAGTGATAGTCACGTAATCTTTGGTGTCAGGATCGATACTTGGCTCGAAGTCAAAATATTCGCGATCGCTATGAGCATCTTTCGGCCGATATGTTTGAGCGCGAATTCCTTGCTGCATTAAAATCTGGGGCAGAAGTTTCGCCAGTTCAATCGTCATTTGGGGTTTATCAAGAAATGATGCGCCTATTAGCCTTTGGAGAAAATTCAACAGTTCTGGCAGTTCTTCTATACTAATGTCATCAAAAGATTTGTTGCCTGTTTCAACTCTAGCGACTGCTTGGTCGATGGTATTAAGAGCATCACCCAGGTTATCCAAAAGGACTTTACTATCAACCCGCAACATGGGTTGAGGTAATTTTAATAGCTCAATAGAAATATTTTGCAACTAGCTCAAGCACAGGGTTGGAACACAGCCACAAGTCAGAATTCTCCCATTATTCCTATTGTTGTGGGAAATTCTCTTACTTGTATCCAGCTGTCTCATACTCTCTTCCAAGCCGGAATTAACGTCCAACCAATGATTTATCCTGCTGTAGCCAATGATGCTGCACGTCTGCGCTTTTTTATCAGTTGTTTGCATACAGAAGCACAGATTAATCAAACGATCGCCACTCTGGCAAATGCCAAATGAAAGGGAACTCTTAAAAACCATAAAAAAATGTATAAACATGCAATTATTACAGGTGGTTCTAGTGGTATTGGTAAAGCGATCGCCACTCTGCTGATTAAATCTGGTGCTAATGTCTGCATTATTGCTCGCAACCAAACCAAGCTCAACTCTACCAAAGCAGAACTCGAAACCTTAAAAACCTACCCCGAACAGCAAATCTTAGCCATCTGTGCAGATGTGTCTCAATGGGAACAAGTAGAAAGAGCGATCGCATAAACTTCCACCAAATGCTGCATAATCATAGCTTGGCGAATCGTTACGATTATCTCTGCTACTTACAATCTTTAATTGTTGATGCTGACATTCACCCAGAGAAAACCACCAAATGCTAATGCAGCAATAACATTAACTTTGGCTCTCACAGCAGAAGAACGCACCCGCAGTCGTTATCGTTTTGAAACGGAAGATGGGCAAGTTGTGTTTTTGCGTTTACCCAGAGGTACGGTGCTGCGGGATGGGGATATTCTCGAAGATGAAACGACTGGTAATGTAGTCAGAATTATTGCTAAACCAGAACCAGTTTTAACTGTAACTGCCCAAACCCATCTAGATTTACTTAGGGCGGCATATCATTTGGGAAATCGTCATGTACCAATAGAAATTACAGCTACTTATTTACGATTATCTCCCGATCCTATTTTACGCACAATGCTGGAACAATTGGGGCTAGAAGTTAAAGAGGAAATTTTACCTTTTCAGCCAGAAACAGGTGCCTATGGACACAATCATGCTCACTGATAGCAATCTTTTGTGTCTTTTGCAACTGGCTAGCCCGGCTTTACCTGTAGGAGGATATAGCTATTCTGAAGGTTTAGAAACTTTGGTTGAGGATGAGGCGATCGCTCATCCAGAAAACCTCAAGCATTGGCTAGAAATGGAACTGCGCTATGGGGCTATTCGCTTAGAAGCAGCTGTGATGGTACGCGCATATCGATCGGTGCTGGCGGGGGATTTCCAGACTTTATCTGCTTGGAATAGTTGGTTGTCGGCGGCTAGGGAAACAGAAGAACTACGCGCTTCTAGCTTGGGGATGGGGCGAACGCTAGCAAAACTGCTGGTAGAGTTAGAACCACAAATCGCGCCCATTGTCAATGCTGTTGGTAATTCTTGCAATTATGCGATCGCTTTTGGTATTGCTGCTGCCTATTGGCAAATAAATATCCAAGCGGCTGTGCTGGGGTATCTGCATAGTTGGGCAAGCAATTTGATTACTGCTGGAGTCAAACTTATTCCCCTTGGCCAAACTTCAGGACAGCGGTTGTTGTTAGAAATACAACCTTTACTGAGTGCTACGTCAGTCCAAATTCTCAGTTTGGAGGATGATGATCTGAGTTGTTGCAGTTGGGGTTTGTCGTTGGCAAGTATGAGACACGAAACGTTGTATACTAGATTATTTAGGAGTTAATTTTTAATCATTTGCGGTCAACAGCCGCTATGAGAATTTTATTAGAATCTCTATTGGAAAATGGTACTAAGTTGGAGCCAACAGCAAAACAGGATCTCTCGCAATTAGTTGTGGCATTAGACCAGGAACTGCAACTGTTGAACTCTAAGTATAAGCCGGGACTGCTGTCAGTTAATCAACTGGCGAATGAAAATCCGTTGCTGTTGATTGTTAACCAGGATCGGGAATTAGTTGAGGCGTTGGTGAGAGAGACGAATAGCTGGGGAATGAGAACGCAAATTGCCCCAGATGCGATCGCCGCTAAGGAGTTGATTGCTGACAATGACCCTGATGTCGTGCTACTTGACCTTTGTGCTAGTGACAGCACGGAAAATGCTCTAGCTTTGCTAGCAGAACTCAGCGCTCGTACTCCCCCAGTACCAGTTATAGTTCTTACAGAACAAGACAATTTGCTCGATCGGGTAAAAGTCGCTCGTTTGGGTGGACGGGCAGTTTTACAGAAGCCTGTTTCCCCAATCGCAGTACTGGAAACCGTGAATCAAATCTTACAACGCACCCGCTCAACTGAGGCAAAGGTGATGGTTGTAGATGACGACCCAGAGATATTGAACGCTCTCCAGACTTTACTCCCGCCTTGGGGGCTGAAGGTTTACACGCTAGAGAATCCCCTCCGATTCTTGGAGGCAATAGCAGTTGCTCAACCGGAACTGCTGATTTTAGATGTGGAAATGCCGGTGATAAGCGGTATAGAATTATGCCAAGTTGCTCGCAACGAGCCGCAGTGGAGCGGACTGCCCATCTTGTTTCTCACTGCTCACAGCGATACTGCGACCAGACAACAGATCTTTGCAGCAGGTGCTGATGACTACATCAGTAAGCCAATTGTCGAACCAGAACTAATTACTCGGATCTTTAATCGCCTAGAGCGATCGCGCTGGTTGCGGAACCTGGCAGAAATCGATCCCCTCACCTTCGTTGCCAATCGCCGCAAGTCCACCCAAGAACTCAATCGGTATCTTGAGTGGAGCGATCGCCACCATCAACCCTTCTGCTTCGCCATTGCCGATCTGGACAACCTGAAGCAAATTAACCACCAGTACGGTCATACTGTTGGCGATCGCGTGTTATCCCAACTGGGGGAACTGTTGCGGCAGAATTTCCACAGCCAAGATGTAGTCGGTCGCTGGGGAGGTACGGAATTTGTGGTGGGGATGGCGGGAATGAGCAAAAGTGATGGGGTGCGGCGGGTTTTGGAAGTTCTCAAGAGATTGCGTCAGATAGAATTTACGGCTACCAACGACCCGAAGTTTCACGCTACCTTCAGTGCAGCAGTTGTCGAGTATCCTCAAGATGGAGCCAATCTCCAGGCACTCTACCAGGCTGCTGATGCAGTCCTTGGCCAGGCAAAGGCAGCGGGAAGAAACCGGGTGCTGAGTAATTAAACATGAACTACATACACCAAAATTGGGGATTGGGGATTGGTGAAAATTATGAATGATGAATGCTGAATCCTAAAAAATTTCATAATTCATAATTCATAATTTATAATTCATTCGGTGCCTATATGTTTGAATTATTATACGCATTTTTAACCTCAAGCCCCTTTATCCCCCACGGGCATTGTTATCTCTGGAATCCAGGGTTGGTGTGGTTGCATCTGTTGTCAGATTCCTTAATTGCCCTGTCATATTACTCAATTCCTGTGACATTGCTCTATTTCGTCCACAAGCGCAAAGATGTTCCGTTCAAAGGCATCTTTCTGTTGTTTGGAGCTTTTATCATTGCTTGTGGCACGACTCATCTGATGGCAGTTTGGACACTTTGGTATCCAACCTATTGGCTATCCGGGTCAATTAAAGCCATTACAGCGATAGTTTCAGTGTACACAGCGCTCGTACTGGTAGAGTTAGTGCCTACAGCACTGCGAATACCCAGTACAGCGCAGTTAGAAGCAGCTAATCAAAAACTGCAACAGGAAATCACCGCTCGCCAACAAGCAGAGGCAGCATTACGCAAAGCACATGATGAGTTAGAAATCCGAGTTCAAGAACGAACAGCAGAGCTATTAACAGCTAATACAGCATTGCAGGCGGAAATTGCCGAACGCCAGCGAGCAGAGGCAGCACTGCGGGATACTACAACACTGCAACGGGCGATTTTGGATAGTGCCAACTACACGATTATTTCCACCACAGAAGACGGCATCATCCTCACATTTAATGCAGCGGCGGAACGATGGTTGGGATATTCTGCCCAAGAGGTGGTTGGGAAAACAACTCCGGTGCTTATTCACGACTCGGATGAAGTTGTGAAAGCGGCGCAAGAACTATCCCAAGAACTGGGTGTGACGATTGAGCCTGGGTTTGAGGTGTTTGTTGCTAGAGCAAGACGCGGGCAAGTAGACGAGCGCGAATGGTCTTACATCCGCAAAGATGGTTCGCGCTTCCCCGTGCTGCTGTCAGTCACGGCTTTGCGTGACGCAGAAAATAATATCACGGGGTTTCTTGGCATTGGCAGCGACATTACCGATCGCAAACGAGCAGAAGAAGCACTGCGACAGAGTGAAGCCACCCTCCGCAGTTTCTTTGATAGCGCACCGATGATGATGGGAGTGGTTGAAGTGGTGGATGATGACATCCTGCATATTTCTGATAACGTTGCCACTGGGAAGCTTTTTAGACGAACGCCAGAAGCAATGCACAATCAACTAGCAAGCGAAATGGGTTTGCCCCAAAAGTATATAAGCCTGTGGATTGAGCATTACCACCAAGCCGAACATACCCACTCTCCGGTTCGCTTTGAATATGCTCACGAGACTTCCACGGGGAACAGATGGCTTTCAGCCACGGTTGCGGCAATTAGCAGCGATGGCAGTAGTAGCCGTCCGCGATTTTCCTACATAGTTGAGGACATCAGCGATCGCAAACAGTCAGAACAAGAACTGCGTTGGAAAGAGGCTTTGTTGCGCTCAATGGCTAATGCTTCACCATTGGCGTTTTATGTTGTAGACAACTGCACCGACGCCATACTCTACTTCAACCACCGCTTCTGCGAAATTTGGGGCCTTGAACATCTGGAAGAACGAATGCAGCGTGGCGAACTCAAAAATAACGATATTATTCCTGATTGTCTGTCTGTTGTGGCAGATGTGCCAGCGTTTGCTGAATCGTGCAAACCCCTACAAAGCGAGGAAAATCGTGGAATTATTGAAGATGAAATTCCCTTTGTCGATGGGCGAATCGTCCGGCGTTTTTCCTCCCAAATCCGCGACGAGGACGATAGATACTTTGGGCGTCTTTATCTTTTCGAGGATATTACGGCACGCAAGCGAGCAGAAGAAGAACTTCGCCACCTTAGCAAGGCGCTGGAAAGTGCAGTAGAGGGGATTTCACAGTTAGATAGACAGGGACGTTATCTCAAGGTGAACCCGGCATATGCCAGCATGGTTGGTTATCAAAGCGAAGAATTGATTGGTATGGAATGGCAGCTGACAGTTCATCCAGAGGACAAGGAGAAGTTGAGCGCTGCCTACCAACAAATGCTCAGCAACGGCAAGGCGGAAGTGGAAGCTAGGGCTGTGCGGAAAGACGGTTCGGTTTTTGATAAACAAGTAGTGATGGTCAAAGCCTACGACCAGGAACAATTCATTGGGCATTATTGCTTCATGAAGGATATTAGCGATCGCCGAGAAGTTGAACGCCTTAAGGATGAATTTATTTCAGTAGTCAGCCACGAATTGCGAACACCCCTGACTTCCATTTCTGGTGCCTTGGATTTGCTGGCAAGTGGAATTTTGCAAAACGAGCCTGAAGATGCTCAACGCATGTTAAATATTGCTGCCAATAACACGGATCGGCTAGTGCGTTTGATCAATGACATCCTCGATATCGAACGCATCGAGTCGGGGAAGGTACAAATGACTAAGCAAACCTGTGATGCAGCCGACTTGATGATCCAGTCAGCAGAGGTTGTGGAGGAAATAGCAGAACAAGCAGAGGTGACATTATCAGTTTCTCCCGTATCAACTCGCCTCTGGGCTGACCCCGATCGCATTATCCAGGTACTCACCAACTTACTCAGCAATGCCATTAAATTTTCGCCGATCGGTTCTACGGTTTGGTTGAGCGCCGAAGTAGGGAATGGGCAAGGGGCAATGGGCAAGGGGCATAGACAAGATTCAATGCCCAATTCCCAATCCCCAATTCCCGATGCCCAATGCCCAATTCCCTACATCCTATTTCAAGTTCGCGATCAAGGACGCGGCATCCCAGCTGACAAGCTAGAATCTATCTTTGAGCGTTTTGGACAAGTTGATGCCTCGGACTCCCGTCAGAAAGGGGGAACGGGTTTGGGTCTAGCTATTTGTCGCAGCATCTTGCAGCATCATGGCGGGCAAATCTGGGCTGAAAGCACATTGGGAGAAGGCAGTACTTTCTTTTTTACTTTGCCAATCCTCTCAGAAAAGGAGGGGGAGAGAGGGAGAGAGGGAGAGGGGGGAAATGAACAATTCAAAATTCAAAATTCAAAATTCAAAATTACTTCCCCACTCGTCCACTCCCCCACTCCCCCACTCCCCCCCCTAATACTAGAGTGTGATGATGATCCCTCTGTTCGAGCTGTAGTGCAAACTACGCTAGAACGGCAGGGCTACCGAGTTATGACAGTGGCATCGGGACAAGAGGCAGTAGAACAAGCAACGGCAAACCAGCCTGATGCAATTATTCTCAATTTGAGGATGCCCGGTATGAATGGTTGGGAAACCCTAGCAATTCTCAAACAGCAGCCACAGACCCAAAACATCCCAGTGATTATCCTTAGTGGTTTGTTACCCGATACCATTCAAAGTCTTCCGGAGGGTGTGAGTGACTGGATTGTCAAGCCTCCAGACTTCAAGCTATTGTGCCAAGCTTTGGAAAAAGCTACTGCTAAACAAAATCAAACTATCAAAGTACTGATTATAGAAGACGACCAAGATTTGGCACAGGTACTGATTGCTATGTTCAATAGCCACGGCATTGTCACCTTTTATGCCCAAACTGGACGGAAAGCTATACAAGTAAGCCAGAATGTCATTCCTGATTTGTTGGTACTGGATTTAGGACTGCCAGAATGTGATGGTTTTGCTGTCGTGGATTGGCTGCGGCAGCATAACCGCCTGTGCCAAGTGCCGTTAGTTGTGTACACGGCGCGCGACCTAGATGAGAGCGATCGCGAACGATTAAGATTGGGGCAAACCCTATTTCTCACCAAAGGACGCATTACCCCGCAGGAATTTGAACAGCGGGTAATTAACTTACTCAACCGGATGATTCACGGTAAGAGTGAAGAGAGTTAGGAGTTTTTATTCAAAACTCAACACAAAATACTAGTCTACAGGTAGACCAGATATGACCACGAGACACATTCTCATCATTGATGATGAATATGACATTCGTGCGGTGGCTGAACTCTCCTTAAAAGCAGTAGGTGCTTGGCAAGTCTCGACTGCTGCTTCAGGTAGTGAGGGAGTGGCTAAGGCGGCCGCCGAACAGCCAGATGTTATCCTCTTGGATGTGATGATGCCTGATATGGACGGAATCGCTACCTTTAAAGCGTTACAAGCGAATCCAGACACCAAGTCAATCCCCGTAATTTTACTGACAGCAAAGACGCAAGCTGCCGAACAGCGGCGATTTGCCGAACTGGGAGTGCGAGCAATTATTACCAAACCTTTCAAAGCCATGAAATTGCCTGCTCAAATTGCGGCGGCTCTAGACTGGTAGAGTTGAAAAAATTTTTCTAACTTTTTTCCATCTCCACAATATCTGCATTTTTCAGTTTTAAAGTTAAAGACAACTGAGAGACCACCAACTTGATAGCACTTACTCTAGGGTAGAGTATAAACTCACCTCTACCCTAATCCCTCTTCTCTGAAGAAAGGGGAAACGTAATTAAATAAAAGATAAAACTTTTGTTCGTAAAGTAACACAAGTTGCCGTAAAAGATATTCTGCCCGAGGAATAGTAATTATGTCTAACATGAATTATTTAGAAATATTCTATTTTCACCTCGAAAGAACCATCTATGTTTTGAAGATTCAAGATAAAAAGCTAGTAGAGTATTGGGTGGAACAGCTAGAAATTACTCTAGATACTCAATATGCAGAATCTCTTTTAACGGCAGCAATATTTGAATTATCTGCTACAGATACTGATACTTTCCACTGGACTTTAGAAAACTTCTCTAATTTGGAACCTTACACGAACTTGCTAGAATCAGTGACTAGATTTGCTATTAAAAAACTCATCAAAAAAGGATTTTTGATGGGTCAGGATTTCAGCACTACTTCACAAGGAAAAATTTTGCTCAATGAATGTGCGAGAGCCGTTTTAATGGCAGATGCTTCCAAATCAGATAGTCTCCTACTTGAAAAAGTCTTGCTAATTCCCCAACAAATTCATTCACTAACAATATGATGTCCATTACTACCTTAACTTTAATCTCTGTTGTAAATGTTCTATTACGACCAATCCGTCAATGGCTTGAATCCCTAAAAATAGAAGATTACGAATTTGCACGATTGGTCTGCACAATTATTCCTGCCAGTTGTCCTTTTGAACGAGAAATTAAATTCCTTAATCGTACTATTCTCTATATTCCACCTCTTTGTAAATTAAATCCTCTCTACGAACAATTAGTTGAACTGCGTTTCAAAGCTTTAACTTATTTAGCAGATGAGTGTGGTGAAGATGTAACACTTTATTGCTAATAAGTTAAGTTGGCATAAATCAAGTTAACTCGTGAGGATCGTTATTTGTCATTTGTCATTTGTCATTGGTAAGGATTTTAGGTATTTTTACAACTCTTTCGGTTAACTAATTATCGATTTTGACGGCGAAATTCAGCAGGAGTTAAACGCATGGGTTTTTCTGGGTTCCAAATGCCCAGTCCCATAAGTCTAGCCCACTGTTGGGCGCGTTCTAAGCGTTGGTCATATTTGTGGTTGGGCGATCGCCCCACAAACAGCGCCTGACCTTCTTTGACTAACTGTTCATTCAACAACACTTTATCTTTCCACACGTAAGCCAGAATTCGCCCAAATTTATCTTTTCCTTCCACATCAAACTCCAAAATGACTGGTTGTTCCTCAATCAGCGCTTGCAATCGTTCTTTTGCTGCACTTCCCCAAGGACGCTGCTGTAAATCTGGTGCGTCAATCCCCAGCAAGCGCACCTGAGAAATCAAATTGGATTGATCGCCCATCCCAAACACTTCTAGGGTTTGCCCACTCACTACCTGTGCTACTTTAACCTGCACCTGCGGATTTGCTGGGGACTTTGTTTGGGTTTGACAACCAACCAACAGCAGTAATAGGCAGGATAATAAAATTGCGATTTTAGTCATTAGTCATTAGTCATTTGTTAGTAGTTAGTAATTAGTTGTATTTTCCACTAACCACTAACCACTAACCACTAACCACTAACCACTAACCACTAACTACTAACTACTAACCACTAACAACTTTACTCTTCATCTAACGGCAAACCTGCCCGCACTTTTCCCTTACCAAAATAGCGCCCAAACTGAAGTTCATAGACTTCATCCTCGTCTTGTGTCTCCACTTCTAAATCAGAACGGGCGTAACTTACGCACAACAGCGCGTAACCTTGCTGACGCAACTCCAGCGATAGTCCCACTGCTTCTGGTTGGTAAATTTCTCCTTTGAGAACCCTGACTGCACAAGTGGTGCAAGCACCATTGCGGCAAGAAAATGGCAGTTCTTTCCCTTGTTTCTCACAACTATGCAGGATGTAGCGGTCATCAGGAACTTCCAAGGTGTGTTTTATACCTTTAGCGCGATCGTGAACTGTAATGGTGTATGTCCGAGACATGTTTATTTTGGATTTGGAATTTTTTGATAGAATCTAATTGCAGTTTCTTGAATTGTATTGTAAAATTGCAGATCGTGACGCCTGGAGAGATGGCCGAGTGGTTGAAGGCGCAGCACTGGAAATGCTGTTTGGGGGCAACTTCAACGAGGGTTCGAATCCCTCTCTCTCCGTTCTTGCTTACTGATAGAGATAAACCATTAAGTGAATACATACATTTGCGTGTTACCAAAGAAATGAAAGATGAAGTACAGCAAAAAGATAACCCTCCTGAATTCTGCCGTCGTGCGATTCAGGAAGCATTAGATAAAGACAAAAAAGAAAATCCCTAGACATTGTGCAAGTTTAGGGAAGTGATGACAGTAAGATTTAAAATCCGATTTGAGGGCGATCGCAACTGAAATCAACTGCGTGTGGTGCGATCGCAAATAACGAGGGTTCAGTTTTTGGCTGAGTCCAAAATTTAGTTAGCAATCAACCATCAACCACCAACCACTAACTACCCCTTTTGTTCCATATAACTTAATAACCAATTTGCTGCCGTTGCTCTCCGAGTTTGCCGAGGGCCAAATTCTCCAATTTTGTAACCTTTAAAACCTAGTTTTTCTTTTAGTATTTGTTTGTTCTCTGTAGGAATCGAACGAGTCAGCTTAACTGTTGCAGGGCGACTATCAATAAAATCTGGTGGTTCTGGGTAGTCATCTCGCCAATCGGGGGGCACTTGTTGATTGTCCCATTTTGCCGTTGCAGGGTCGTAGCGATAACCTAAGCAGTGCCATACCAATTGATTAACTGTGGCGTCATCAATTTCTTCGTTGAGAATAGCCCAAAGGGTTTCTGTATTGAGTGGTGGCAAATTAGACATAAGCAATTCAAAAGCCATTCAAAATTCAAATATTTCTATTTACATCTATAGGAAGAGTTATCCACCAAAACTATCAAACAAACTACTAGAATAATCATTTTTTTTGAGCTGATTATCAAATCAACAGGGAGAAAAATTATGGGACTAGGTGATTTGTTCGGCAATATAATCGGTGGCAAACAGAGACGACGTGATGAAGACCGGGACTATCGCGATCGCGATGACGAAGACCGCGAATATAGATACCGCGATCGCGACGACGAAGATGAAGATGATGATGAGGATGACGACCGGGATTAAAATCCAGAGTTTAAATTAAAAGCCGGGTTGTATGTCCATAAAGCAGGTAGACTGGAAATCGTAGAGAATATGCCTGTCAATGCAGAGTCTCACACAGATGTCGCAGTCAATCCGCGCCCACGTATTTATTTCTGGCAGAGTCCAAGGCGTAGGCTATCGCTTTGCCACTGTTGATACAGCTAGTCAGTTAGGATTAAGTGGTTGGGTGCGAAATCTCCCTGATGGTCGCGTTGAAGCAGTGTTTGAAGGTGTGCGGGAGGTTGTAGAAGAGATGATTCGCTGGTGTCATCAAGGTCCACCCGCAGCCATGGTTAAAGAAGTGGTGGTGAAGTTTGAGGAACCGGAAGGGTTGAGAAGATTTGAAGTTAGGCGTGTTGACTAACTCATTTGTTAAATTTTTTGATTTCCTATTTGATCTAACAGCCGAGTAGCTAAAAACTTCAGCTACTCAGCTAAAAAAAGCATAAATTCTAAGCCGCAGACAAACAAAGAGGGGCAGGTTCTAAACCCACCCCTAATTCTTCCGATATATTCCGCTCAACTGCTGCTGCTACTGGTTTTAAGCTATTAACTAAACTAACCATATCTTCTAAAGACAGTGCTTGACGTGCATCAGATACAGATTGTTCTGGTTCTGGGTGACACTCAATAATTAAACCATCTGCACCACAGGCGATTGCAGCCTTAGCCACAGGTGCCACTAACTCCCGCTTACCGACTGCATGGGAAGGATCTACAATCACGGGTAGGTGAGTAATTTGCTTAAGCGCTGCTACTGCTCCTAAATCCAGCACATTGCGGGTATAGTTATCGAAACTGCGGATACCCCGTTCGCACAGCACCACATCAGGATTACCGTGACTTAAAATATATTCGGCTGCCATGACGAATTCTTCGATTGTCGCCGCTAAACCACGTTTGAGGAGTATGGGTTTACCTGCTTGCCCTAAAGCTTTGAGCAAGTCGAAATTTTGCATGTTGCGGCTACCTACTTGAAGCATATCAGCGTGGGCGGCGATCGCTTCTATTTGAGAAATTGACATTACCTCAGTTACAACCGGCATATTGTAACGCGATCGTACTCCTGCCAAAATTTTCAGTCCTTCTTCTCCCATTCCTTGAAAGGCGTAGGGAGAAGTGCGGGGTTTGTAGACACCTCCACGCAACGCTTGCACGGGTGCAGTAGATAACTTCTGGGCGACTGTCTCCATTTGTTCCTTGCTTTCAACCGCGCAAGGCCCGCCGATTATCACTAATTGTATACCACCAAAGGAAACTTGTTCGGAAAGTTTAACAATGGTTTGGTCATGCAGATGAGATTTAGCTGCTAATTTGGCATTAATCATGATTCAGTTCTCCTTAAAGTAATAGTGGTGGTTGATAGTTAGTAGTTAGTAGTTAGTAGTTAGTGGTTGGTAGAACAACTAACTACTATCCACTAACCACTGACCAAATCTCAAAAAAAACCCGGAACTTTGGCTAAGTTCCGGGTGTTGATGCTTCATCGACATAACACTATTTACCCGGAACTTATTCTGGGCCAAAAGTAAAAGCCATAAAACCAGGTACTGAAATAGATCATGACGATGAGATTCTCCTTAAAAAACAAAAACCGCAGAGTTCGCTCTGCGGTTCACCGGGCTGTTTCCATTAGGAAACTAGATTCACTCCCGGTGAACCACCCTAAACCAAAAATAAAAATAGGAAGTATAGTTGAGCATCTGCGACGGGTTTTTCTGGAAAAGTTAATTTAGACCTATACTCAAAGACAATAACAGACGGTTTGAACTACGTCAATACCCTTTTCCGAAGAAAGCAGGAGAAATAGAGATATGGGAAAGTGCAAGTATGAAGTATAAAATGTTCGATTTGTTTGTTATGTACTCTTTTGACAATCAAGCAGACTTGTCCACAACCTTGAAAAAAACGATAAACTCAGTACAAATCTGGTGTTCGAGACTGAGTAGCTTACTTGTGTAGATGCGTAGCAGCCTGTCGCCAGACATAGTCCTGAGAGTGAGATAACTGTAGCAAACAACCTTTTAGGTGGTGAATGATTAGCAGATCGTAGTTAATGGTTAGTGGTTAGTGGTTAGTGGTTAGTTGTTCTACTAACTACTAACCACTAACAAACAACCACAAAGCACCAACAATTACCAATCGCATTGATTAACTTTCGACAGATTCCAAGTTTTTGTATTATGCATAGCTCCAAATCCAAAATTTTAGCCACATCTTTTGACTATAAAGGAGTTTATCCCTGCCCAGTTTGTCATGTTGGTAAAATTGCTCATATGCCTTTGATGGAGGCAATGGCTTGTGATTTCTGCCATCAGATTTTTACTGTGAATTTAGAACAACAACAACTAGTTATGCCTTCTAGGCAACCTCCTTTAATTTGGCGTTGGAATGGCTTTAATTGGACAGAAGCTCATTTAGAAGGAGTGGAATTTGGTTGGAGTTATGTGTTAGCAGCAGTTGCTTTTATATTCCTCCCTACTGCTTTGATTGGGATAGTAGCTTACATTTTTCCTCCACATTCAGATGCCCCCTTATCTTGGGTGCCATATATATGGACAATATTAACTTTTTTCTCGCATTTAGCAATTATTGTTTGGCTTTTTATTGAAATTTATCAAATTCCAGTTAGGGCATATTTTAGAGCTATGCGACAGCGTTTAATCGGTCGCTGATTTCTGAATTTTGCAAACAACTCAAACTTTTGCATAGCGTTGTAATGTCTCGGCGACGACAAGACGGATCTGCACATTGCTATTATTCTGAAGCCTTTTTAAAGCAGTTGCGATCGCTGGATCGGGATAGAGCAATTGTCCTAGTTGTTTCACATAGCAAAGCTGTGCAAAAGGTATTAAAAATCTGGGCAATGCCTATCGAACAAGGGGAATGTACCAGCGATCGCTCTGAGTGTCTATACTAAGGAAGAGAATCGTAACCGCGCGATCGCAGCTGGGTTCTAGATGCACCGGAAAATCCCGCTTTCAGCACAAATCACCCAACAGCAGAGCAAGAATAATTGACAAAGAATTAAGCTGATAGTTGGATGCATCACTCATAATTAAGTTGATTATCACCAAAATGTCTTATGAGAGAGCTGGAGCGGTATTATTGGGTGTTAGACTTGGAGCCTGGAGCAACACTGGAGGAAGTGAACCAGGCTTATAAAGATTTAGCTTTTATTTGGCATCCCGATCGCATCCCCCACGATAACCAGCGCCTCAAAGAGAAGGCGCAAAAAAAGTTACAAGAAATTAATGAAGCTCGGGAAAAATTGCGCTCTCTCAAAACCAAGCGCCAAATCCCTCATTACTCCCCATCACCTGCACCGAAAAATTCACCACCACCCCCACCGAAAAAGCCGCCAACCAGAACCACCTACCAACATCAGCCACCACCACCAAAGACTAACCCAGATTTGAGTGGTAAAGACTTCAGTCACGCCAACTTGAGCAATAAAGATTTATCTGGCAGAAACATGAGTTACGCCAACCTGACTGGCGCTAATCTCAGCGATACCTTTATGCACAAAGTTATTCTTAGAGGTGCGAATTTGTCTGAAGCCAATATGTTTAGAGCCAACCTGCTGTTAGCGGACTTGAGAGAAGCTAACCTGCGTAATGCCAACTTGATTGGTGCTGATTTGAGTGGTGCTGATTTGCGGGGTGCTGACTTAACAGGCGCGCGTGTTCGTTCTGGCGATCGCCTACTCGTGAAACTGATTGGTGCTAATCTCAGCGGTGCAATTATGCCTGATGGCACAGTTCATGCCTAGGGGATAATGGTTAATGGCTAATCGCAATTAACAATTAACAACAATTTCATGAATGTAGCAATAATTGGTTGTGGTTATGTGGGTTCAGTAGTTGCCCAATCTTGGCAACAAAATCAAGCTTTTATTGTCACTGCAACTACAACTACTCCTGAACGAGTGACAGCTCTGCAAACAATAGCCCAACGAGTTGTAGTATTACAAGGAAATGACCTTGAAGGGCTAAAAACAATCTTAAAAAATCAAGATGTGGTGCTTTTGAGTGTTGGCGCAAAAGGTGTCAATACCTATGAAGAAACTTATTTACAGACTGCTCGTAATTTAGTTTCGGTTTTAAAGCAAACGCCCAGTGTTCAACAACTGATATATACAAGTAGCAATTCTGTATACGGTGAACAAAATGGCGCATTGGTAGATGAAGAAACACCAGTTGCACCAACAACTCCTAGTGGCAAAATTCTCAATGAGACTGAGCAAGAATTACTTTCCGCAACCAGTGAAATCCTCCGCGTGTGTGTCTTGCGTTTGGGGGGAATTTATGGGCCTAATCGAGAATTAGTGAAAATATATAGCCGGATTGCTGGTACAACTCGTCCAGGTAATGGTAAAGAACCAGCCAATTGGATTCATCTTGATGATATTACTGCTGCTATAGAGTTTGCCCGCCACCATCGCTTGCAAGGCATTTATAACCTTGTCGATGATGACAACCTTACAAATGGAGAAGTGAGCGATCGCGTGTGTGAAATGCACAATCTACCCAAAGTTACATGGGATTCTTCCCTTAGCAGCAAGCGTGCATACAATGCCAAGATATCAAATAAAAAGATAAAAGATGCAGGCTATAAGCTCATTCATCCCCAGATGATTTTTAGCTGAGAAATAAAGCAATACATTCCCATGATTACTCAAGAAAAAATAGTATCACCCACACAATTTTACACTTGGCAAAATTATCGTTGCCCTTACGAAGTGTATCAACCAATAAATTCCGCACCTGTAGGTATTCCTCTACTATTAATTCATCCGATTGGCGTTGGGTTATCACGGCAATTTTGGCAGCGGTTTTGTCGTGAATGGTATCACCAAGAACATCGCAATCCAATTTATAATCCTGATTTACTTGGTTGCGGCGAGAGTGATAAGCCTCATGTTGCTTATACTCCAAGTGATTGGGCGCAACAGTTACAATACTTTTTAAAAGAAGTAGTACAAAAACCTGTAGTTGTGGTAGTTCAAGGCGCTTTATTTGCAGTTGCCATTGAATTATTTCAAAAGGAACCAAATTTGATAGCTGGATTGATACTAGCAGCCCCTCCAGCTTGGCCTTTAATTAAAAAACAATTACCACAACGGCAACAAAAACTGATTTGGAATCTTTTAGATTCGCCTTTGGGAAATATTTTTTATCGCTATGCCCGCAGAGAAAAATTTTTGCGTGATTTCTCGACTAAGCAACTTTTTGAATCAAGTAATAATGTTGATGCTGAATGGTTAAATACTTTGCGTGCAGGGGCAGAAAATACCGATAGTCGCTATGCAGTTTTCTCTTTTTTAGCTGGGTTTTGGTTGAACGATTATAGTAGCGCGGTTGTTTCCATAAACAAACCGACACTAGTTGTTGTGGGTGAAAACACATCAAGTATTGCCAAAGAAGGTAAAAAAATCACGCCGGATGAATGGTTAGCTGACTACCTGAAAGCTTTGCCTCAAGGGCATGGGATAAAAGTTCCCGGTCGGAATGTTTTACCATACGAATCTACGGCTGAATTTGTAACAGCAATATCGCCGTTTATAGATGAATTTTCTTAAGGCTAGGCAGTTGGCATCAATAAATATTTTCCCTACATGGTTCGTAGTAAGCACTTAAGTGCTTACTACAAGCCGATAAAATTTGTAGTAATTTTTTCGAGAAACAGTATTACTTATTGACCACTAACTACTAACCACTAACCACTAACTATTAGACGATACAATTTTTTCTCTTACTCCCGTTGTTTCACTTTCAGAATCTAAGAAAAATTTCTTAGCTATCCAGTAAGTCAAGATGTGAGAAAGTAATCCTAACGGCCCAGCAAATAAACACAGTGCTAGGGAATGTATTGTCCAAATTCCTGTTTTTTGACCTTGCAAGTAAATGTAGCGTCCCACAAATAAATCCATGACTAAAAAATGAATCCAACCTGTAGCAGCAGCTTTTTCATCAGCAAAAAATAGGGCAATGTCTGCTAGTTGGGGATTTGATAATGCTTGGGCGTTTTCTGGTGTGATGCTGCTGATGAATAAATATAAATATGCTCCTGCCAATGGTACAAAGGGAATATATGATGCCATTACCCGTTGTGTAATTTTCCATTTGGGTAAGAAAATCATTAATACCCAAAATGGTAAAACGAAAAGATTGGCAATATTAAACAGTTGAGTAATTGTCATAGCTGTCACAAATAGTAGAGGGCGATCGCACTACCAATCCCTATGTGTCTGCTGACTCCGGTGACAGGTATTTTTGTGGTCATGCTGAGAAATGTTTTGTAAACTTACTTTTTATAGAGACACTACAGTATTTACAATTTAATGAAGTAGTTGATATGGTTGAGGAAGACCTTAATCAACAAACTCAGATATATCAAAGGCACATTTATACTGTTGATATCCTAAAGCAACAGTTTAGAACATTACGTGAAGCAAAGGATCACTTTAAACTGAAAGCTAGTAGTTGGGAATCCCTTGCTAAAAAACTGAACGATCCATCTTTCCAAACGCTGATACCTGAGCAAAAACCTCAGTCAGATCAGGGTTTGACAAACAACAGTGTGAGAAAAGTTGAACACGATCGCAACGATATTGAAGGGTTGACAGTTCGTTTAGAACCTGATGTCGCAGAAATGTTTCCCAATTCTCAAGCAGTAAATGAAGCTCTGCGTTTTCTGATTAGAGTTACGAATAAAAATTATTGTTGAAACTGTGACTTGGACAGTAGTAACACTAGCCATTAATCGTTTAATCGTTATGAGAAATTGGTAGAACTTACGTATAGACAAAATTCCTGTCAATGTGTAAATCCTATGTTTTGGCAACACAACCCCCTAAAATCAGGGCAGGGCCGTTTCATTCTAAAAAGGAAAAATCTAAATTCCTCCAACCTCTTAAATTCTTTGTGCTCTTTGCGTACGAGCGTGGTTCGTTTATACAGATATTTTCTGGGTGGGAAGAGATTAATCTATTTTTTCTCCAGAGAATGAAACAGTCCTGCTAAAATCAGGGGCAGTCTCCTTGCGGTTGCCCGTATTTTCTACGGGAAATCTCAAGGGTACTACCCCTAAAACTTGTTTATTTCAGATTTAATGGTAATTACTCAGCGGTTGCCAGTCCGGTTTCGGTGCTACCGCGAGTACGACGACGGGTGAGGCTGTTGAACACCATTACGCCGATCGCTTTAATCAAATTGCCTTCTAATTCGCTGAACATCTTCATGTTCATACCAAAGGCGGCGTTGGCTTCATCAACAATGCGATCGCCTGTAGCATCATCAATGGGTAGTTCGTCTAAAGCCTGACGATATTTGTTTTTAAATGCTTTTTCATCGTCAATGTCTTCAAACTCATAAAAAGCAGTGCCATCCCCATTCAAGTTCATTGCTGTTTTGGCAATACCTTTGAGAATTTGCCCGCCAGATAAGTCACCAAGGTAGCGGGTGTAAGAATGAGCAACCAACAATTCCGGTTCTTTTTCAGAGACTTCCCGGATGCGTTGTACATAAGCTTCTCCAGCGGCCGATAGTTCGATTTGTTCCCGCCAGTTGCCACCGTAGTAATAACTGAGGTCTTTTTCCAAGCTGCGCTGTCTGTATAGCTGTTGAAAATTAATTTTAGAAACGATGGGGTGATTCTTGTGCTTTTCCATCTCCTCTTCCATCGCTGTATAAACGAAGTAGAGGTTGGCTACTAGCTTGCGATAGGAGTTTTTCTCAACAACCCCTTTTAAAAAACACTTGACAAAACCAACGTTTTCTGCCATCGTGTGAGCTTTTTTTGTCCCGACACGCAATTTGGTTGCTAAATTACTGCTCATGCTAAATTTCTCTGCTTTAAAAGGTTAACTGCCAGAATTTTTGATTTGCTGGGGAATGGGTATTGGGTATTGGGTAATGGTGAGAATTATGAATGATGAATGCGATTGGGCTGAAAATTTCATAATTCATAATTCATAATTCATAATTTTTATGCCCCAGTCCCTAGTCCCTTCATAAAAAGCCACTAAAACGTTACAGTAGAGCTATTTGATGAGAATTTCTATTAATATTTTTTAAGTTACGATACTTAAATAAAATTTGATACAGCAAGTCTACTAAAGGAATAGAGTTATATTTGCCCAGCATTAACTTATATTACGAAGCACTAATTTTTATTTACATTTTTGATGGAATTGCTTTTTTTTATGAAAAAGTGACCGTTTTAACAGGTTTTTTAGCTAACATGGGCTTTTCAAGTCTAAATTGATTGTAATTATCACCCGAACTGATAGTTATATCTTCTCATGAACACGTAGAATTTTCGTCAAAATAAATACTTAATGTTGTTTTTACAATCATTTGAGAAAATTAAGCATTAATACTTAAAAAGCTTGTTTTGAAATAAATTTCTTAAAATAAAAATAAGCGAAATCTCGTGATAAAACCTATTAATAGGGGGAATTGTTGAAACAAATTTAAAGTGTTATTCTCCTGTGTGTCTGTGTGGAGTGTTTAAACTTATGGTCTCATCTATAACTCGGACTCAGGGCCTTGGTGGCAGTTCTGCTTCCGAACCTGGTGGATCGCAAAAAGCTATTGAAAGTAGTTTTGGGCTTCATAGCATCTCATTACCCGCTATTCCCTTGTTTGGCACAGATGGTATTCGCGGACGAGTGGGGGAATTGCTAAGTGCACCTCTAGCGTTGCAAATAGGTTATTGGGCGGGTATTGTGTTGCGGTCTGGGTCTTCCTACCCAGGATCGGTGATTGTCGGACAGGACTCTAGAAACTCCAGCGATATGCTGGCGATGGCCTTGAGTGCAGGGTTAACAGCAGCGGGACTGGAGGTTTGGTATTTGGGGTTATGCCCTACTCCTTGTGTTGCTTATCTTACCAGCAATAGTGATGCCATCGGCGGAGTGATGATTTCTGCTAGCCACAATCCGCCAGAAGACAACGGCATTAAATTTTTTGGTGCTGACGGTTTGAAGTTACCCCAAGCCTTGCAAGCAGACATTGAAGCGGGATTGCGGGGTGTGGCATCACATGGTGTTGATATCAACAATTGCGGCAGACATTACTCGCGCCCAGAATTGGTGGTCAATTACACACAGGCATTGAAACAGCCTTTGCAAGCTGTCAATCTTCAGGGTATGAAGATTGTTTTGGATTTGGCCTGGGGGGCAGCAGTTGGGTTAGCACCATCGGTGTTTGAGTCAATGGGGGCAGAAGTCATCTGCTTGCATCATCAACCGGATGGCGATCGCATCAACGTTAACTGCGGTTCGACTCACCTAGATATTCTGCAAGCGGCTGTTCGTGAACACAATGCCGACTTGGGCTTTGCTTTTGATGGCGACGCCGATCGCGTGTTAGCAGTAGACAATAGCGGACGGCAAGTCAATGGTGATTACATCCTCTACCTCTGGGGACGGTACTTGCAGCAAAAGCAAGAACTGCCGGATAACTTAATCGTGTCTACCGTCATGGCAAACTTAGGCTTTGAGAGGGCGTGGAAACAAAGCGGTGGCAAGCTAATTCGCACAGCAGTAGGCGATCAGTACGTGCAAGCGGAAATGCACCGGACTGGGGGGATGCTAGGTGGAGAACAATCCGGTCACATTTTGTGCCGTCACTATGGCATTACTGGAGATGGTTTACTCACGGCCTTACATTTAGCTGCTTTAGTGCAGCAAGCTGGTGTTCCTCTCATGGAAATGGTGAATGAAAGCTTTCATACCTATCCACAACTATTGCGGAACGTACGTGTAGAAGACCGTGTTAAGCGCGTCGGGTGGAAAGAATGCCAACCCCTGCAAGAAGCGATCGCCCGCGCTGAAGCCGCAATGGGTGATGCTGGCAGAATTTTAGTCCGTGCCTCTGGTACAGAACCAGTGATCCGAGTCATGGTGGAAGCAGAAGCAGCTGAACTAGCCAACTACTGGACTAATGAGTTAGTACTGCAAGTCCAGCAACATTTAGCAGTGTAAGTTAATTTCTCTTCATAGCTTTTTAATCACTTGCACATACCAAATTTTTGGTCGCAGGTAGTAAATAAGCCTACTTTGGCTATTTGTCTAACCTGCGACCTCTGCTATTTATGGCGGTTTTTCTCAGTGATAACCGCTATATTGGTGTGAATAATAAGTAGTTATCATCGACTACGTATACTAGGACGGATGAAAAGGAGTGGGGAATGGGGAATTGGGCATTGGGAATTGAAGTACTGATTTTCCTATGCCCCTTGCCCTTTGTTTGCCCCATGCCCTTTGCCCCATGCCTTCTTCCCAAGGGCGTATTTGTACCACCACCATGCCGAAATCGAAATCAAAATCTCAGAAAAATAAAAAAACAAAAAAGCAGCAAAGTCAGGAAACTCCGACTCTTACCCTTAAAGAACGTTTAGCCAAAAAGCGCAAAGCTGCACAAGCACGCAAAGAACTTACTAACTTACTCAGTGCTGCTGTTGGTGGTGGTTTATTTATCGGCTTTCTTCTTTTTTTAGTAGGTGGAATAAAGGCAGCAGCCCCGGCTGTATTGGGAATCATTATTATGTCCCTTGCTTACAAATATCCCCGCCCAGCTATTATTGCCTTTATAATTTACGTGCCATTTGGGGGTACTATCACCTACTACATCGGTAATAGTCCCATACTGCAACTAGCAAAAGACTCTTTCTATGTTCCGGCGCTGATTTCAATTTGGCAGAGTTGCCGCAAACAGGGGTTAGACCTAATTCTTCCCAAAGAAATCAAAACACCGCTGTATATTTTATTAGGCTCATGCATATTAACACTGCTGTTTGTAAATGGTTCGCAGCAGTTTAACCCACCTCCGGTTGGTCTCTTTAAAGAAGCACCGAAAGAATTCCCTATCGGAATGGGAATTCTGGGTCTGAAAGTATTTTTAGGCTATGTACCTCTAATTGCTTGTACTTACTATCTGATTCGCAGTAAGCGGGATTTCCTATTGATTTCGCGCTTACAGATTGTCTTAATATTCCTTGCCTGTGTACTGGGAGTTATTCAATACCTGCTGCTGTTAACTGGGGTATGTGAAGGAACCAGAAATGCTGTAGGGTCAGCCTTATTTAAAGCCTCACTGGAAGCGCGGTGTTTTTTTGGTGGATCGCTAGTTTATAGTCCTAGCCAGGGAATGATTCGCCTGCCAGGAACTTTTGTTGCTCCTTGGCAATGGGCATGGTTTATAATTTCCAGCACCTTTTTTACTTTTGCTACTGGCTTCAGCGACCCCTCGATAATTTGGCGGATTATTGGTTTAGTTTCAACGGCATTGGTATTTGTCAATGCAGTTATATCTGGACAGAGAATAGCCTTAGCCTTGGTGCCAGTCTGCTTTGTAATGTTGCTGGTGCTGACTGGTCAAATCGGCAACCTCAAACGCTTTATCCCGATATTTGGAGGACTCGCCCTCATTCTGGGAATTGCGATCGCCACTAATCCCACTGTAGTACAAGAGAGAATCGATAGCTTTGTTGGTCGCTGGAATGCTTCACCTCCCTACGACTTTATCCTCCAGCAATTTGAGGAGAATTGGAAAAATGTAGACGGGCCTTTCGGAAGTGGTTTGGGTCGCGCCACTAACTCCGCCCGTGCCCTAGGTCAGGCCAAACTAGTAGAAACCTATTATCCCAAAGTCCTCTACGAAGTAGGAATATTTGGGTTACTAGGGTTCGTAGTTTTAGTCACCACCCTAACAATTACTGCCTTTCGGACTTATCGTTCGGTAAAAAACCGTAATTTCCGCAGTTACGGCGCTGCTATGTGGGTGTTTATACTTTTTATTAGCTACAACACTTACTACTACCCTCTGGATGTAGATCCGGTAGCTGTTTATTACTGGTTTTGTGCAGGAATTATTTTCAAATTGCCAATACTTGATAAACAAGAAAAGAATAATGAGGAGAATATTGAGGAAAAAACAAATACCAAAAAATCACGTATAAAAAATTAATATTTTCCTGGAATAGGTTAAATAAACAATGAATGAGAACCCTTTAATTTCTGTAATTATTCCGACCTATGGTCGTGAAGAACCACTCCAGGATAGCCTAGTGGATATACTGAAGCAGGACTACCCAAATTTTGAAGTTTTAGTAGTAGATCAGACACCCAAACATCAGCCAGAAATAGAAGCTTTTTTAACAGAACAAGCCGCAGCAGGCAAAATTCAATGGTTCCGTCTGAATTGGGCGAGTTTGCCAGGGGCACGTAATTATGCGGTACGGCGCGCCAAAGGTGACATAGTTTTATTTATTGATGATGATGTTAAGCTAGAGCCTGGATTTCTAACAGCTCATGTGAAAAACTATCTGGAAAAACCAGAGATAGGGGCTGTTGCTGGTCGAGTTTTTGACCGGATGAAAATAGCTGATACCGCCCAAGGGAGAACGCAGGGAGATGCACCCTATAGGAGTATCGAATATCTACCTCCCCAGGCGATGGACCCAGGCATTGCTTGGTATTACATTGATTTAGTGCATACAGTCAAACCCCAAGAAGTACTAACAGCCAGGGGTTGCAATATGTCGTTTCGCCGCGAGATTTTCACTAAGCATGGACTGCACTTTGATGAGAGATTTCGCGGTAGTGCAGTACGAGAAGAATCTGATTTTTGTTTGCGCTTGCGACAGACTGGATATAAGATTTGGTACGACCCAGAAGCTTGTTTAGTACATTTAGGGGAAGAGACAGGCGGTTGCCACGATATTAGTATGCGATCGCTCCAGTATCAACTTACCTTTTACCACAATCATTTCTTAATGGGGTTGAAAAATCTCACCGCCATTCAAGCTTTACGCCTCTACATCCGTTTATTTGACTGTCACGTCCTCGGACGTCCCCCTTGTCATAAGAGTGGTTCCCCAATCAAAATTTTTACGCGCACCATTTTTTACACTTTGGGCTTTGTCAAAGCCTTGGGTACTATCATTCAATCACCTTGGAATGATGGTCAAATTTACACTCGTCTCGATAAACATAAATAGTTAGTAGTTAGTGGTTAGTAGTTAGTAGTTAGTAGTTATTCCTCCACTCCCCCACTTCCCCACTTCCCCACTCCCCATTTTCATGAAAATCTTAGTAGCTAGTCATACCTATACCGTAGATCTTAACTGCGAAAAATTACGTATTTTATCTCAACTAGAAGCGGATATTGAAGTAACGGTTGTAGTGCCAAAGCGCTGGCGACCAGGTGGTGTACAAAACAGAATTATTGAAACGCAGTACCGAGATGAAGGTAATTTTCGCATAGTACCTGTTTCTAATTTCAGTCAAAATCATCAGGGACTGCTAACTTTTGGTGCAGATTTAGTATCTTTGTTACAGCAATTTTGTCCCCAAGTTATCCAAGTAGAACAAGCATCTAGAAGTCTTGCTTATGCCCAAACAATTACATTAAATAAGTTACTGGGTTTAAAAGCTAAGAATTTATTTTTTACCTGGTGGAATCTACCATATGAATTAAAATTTCCGGTTTCACTGTTAGAAAAATATAATCTGCAAAATAGCCACGGTGTCATTTCTGGTAATCAAGACGGTGCCCAGATTTTACGGCAACGCGGATATCAAGGTTCTATTAAAGTAATGCCACAATTAGGTGTTGATGAAAATATATTTAGACCCCAACCGCAACCGGATTTAGCCAAGAAATTAGGTATTCAATCAGACGAATTTATCATAGGGTTTGTTGGACGCTTCGTTAAGGAGAAGGGATTACTAACTTTAATAAGTGCTTTAACACTTTTACCAAAAGATAAACCTTGGAAATTACTACTACTTGGACGCGGATCATTACAGTCAGAATTAATGAGCAAAGCAGCAGAAAATAATATTCAAGACAGGATAATTTTAGTAGAAAGTGTTGCTCACGATGAAGTTGCTAAATATATCAACTTAATGAATACTTTAGTACTACCATCGGAAACAACTTACAAATTTAAAACCTTAACTGCCATTGGTTGGAAAGAACAATTTGGTCATGTTCTCATCGAAGCGATGGCTTGTCAAGTACCCGTGATTGGTTCCGATTCTGGTGAAATCCCTCATGTAATTGGTAATGCTGGTTTGGTATTTCCTGAAGGGAATTTTCAAGCGCTTGCTAATTGCATATTGCAATTAATAGAAAAACCAGATTTCGCTGAACATGTAGGTGCAATGGGTTATCAAAAAGCAATTGCTCAATATACAAATAAAGCTTTGGCAAAACAGCAACTAGAATTTTATAAAGAATTGGTCAAGAGTTAGTAGATAGTGGATAGTGGTTAGTGGTAAAACCAACTACTAACTACTGTACGGGCGAGTTTAGCCATAATATTTGGGGCATGATTAACAGGATATCAACTAAAATCCGCCCCTACTAACTACTAACTACTAACTACTAACAAATATGCATATTCTCCAAATAGTCCCTTCAATTTCCCTCATTTATGGTGGCCCCAGTCAAATGGTACTGGGATTATCTCCAGCTTTAGCACGAGAAGGTATAAAAGTTACAGTTCTGACAACGGACAGTAATGGCGATATCAATCAAAAGCCCTTGGATGTTCCCCTAAATTGCCCGATTCAACAAGACGGCTATGAAATAATTTATTTTCGTTGTGCCCCTTTCCGACGCTACAAATTTTCTCTCGGTTTACTCCAGTGGTTATATCGTCACGCCCATGAGTTTGATTTAGCCCATATTCATGCTTTATTCTCTCCTGTCAGTAGCGGCGCTGCGGCGATTTGTCGTCGGCAAAAGCTTCCCTATATTTTGCGTCCTTTGGGTACTCTTGACCCCGCAGATTTACGCAAGAAAAGGCAATTAAAACAGCTTTATGCGACAATGTTAGAACGTGCAAATATAGCTGGTGCAGCAGCGATTCATTTTACTAGCCCTCAAGAAGCGAAAGTATCTGAAAGATTTGGAATATCGACACGAGATTTAGTCATTTCTTTGGGTGTCAATCCCCCTCAACCCTTTCTGAAAAAGGGGAGAAATTTGGTATGTCAGTACTTTGGTATTCATGATGATGTGCCGCTAGTTTTGTTTATGTCGCGGATTGATCCAAAAAAGGGGTTGAATCTGCTAATTCCAGCTTTGGAGAAGCTTTTAGCTGAAGGGTTGAATTTTCACTTTATTTTAGCTGGAACAAATCCCCAAGACCCAGATTATGAAGCAAAAATCAAGTCGCAAATACACAATTCTCCTTTGCGATCGCACACTTCCATCACTGGTTTTGTCACTGGTGATTTGAAATCTATCCTCCTGCAAGCTGCTGATTTATTCGTCTTACCTTCGTACTATGAAAATTTTGGTATTGCTGTAGCTGAAGCAATGGCAGCAGGAACGCCTGTGTTGATTTCCGATCAAGTGCATATTTGTCAACAAGTGCATGAAAGTGAGTCGGGTTGGGTGACTACAACAGATGTGCCAGCACTGACTGAGTTACTTCGCAGCGCTTTGCAAAATCCTTCCGAATGCCAACGACGGGGATTACGTGCCCAAGAATATGCATTGCAGCATTACAGTTGGGATGCGATCGCCCGTCAAATAATCCAGGCATACGAGCAAATATTAATTGGTTGTTAGTTGTTAGTTGTTGGTTGTTAGTTGATTGTTGTTTGTTGTACCCACGCGCCTCTATGGAAGCAACCAATAAAATCCCAACAACAAAGAACTACTAACAAAGAACTATTTTATAGAAATCCTAAAAACTGCTCAGGTACTAATTTCAATTCTCCAGATTTGAAGCGACTAATATCTACCCATAGCGCTGTTTTTTGCCGCTTACCTTCAGTAAATACTATCTTTTCCAATTCATAAAATTTGTGGTCAACAAAATCGCATTGATAAAGTTGAATGATTTCATGACCAGGTAGACAGTTGTAAATAAATATACTTTCTATACAACCCAAGTAATGAATATTTGTTAATTCCGCTTGAATTTCTTCTTGAAACTCGCGTTGTAGGGCTGTGAGACTGGTTTCACCAAAATCAATACCACCACCCATTGCCCGGTAAAAAGTTTCTTGCTTGTGTGGATCGTAGCCTTGGGACATGAAAATGCGTTTTCCATCCCGAATAAGCCCCAAGGCAAGCATACGAATCTCGTTGGGTTTATGCATAATAACTAATCGCTGCCGCTAGTTATCGTAGTTATCGTATATGAATGAAGGACGACTGTCACTTTCTTCAACAGGCCAATCTTCATTTTCACCACCAATGTAAACTTCATCGATAGTGACGTATTCCACACCCAACTGCTGAAGGGCATTGACGAGAATATCTAGGGCGATCGCATCTGAAGTTCCCAAGTCAAACCAGCAGCGTGCCCATTCACCTTGATACTCAAAGTCACCCTTGTTATGCATCAGCGCCAGCAAACTGCGATCGTATGCTTCTGAGTCATAATTCATGTAGCTGATATCTAATCCTGTTTCTTGTACCTGTAGATTTTCGGCATTAAATGCACCCAATTTGCCGAGGTAAAACCAGGAGTCAAAAAGCTCTTCTACATACTCCTTTTCACGTTGGGAAGGTACGGTGCTGAACTTCAGCCAAATCCACACATCAAAAGGATCTACTTCGCGAAACTGTATTTTCATTACTTAAAATTTCTTAACTTAACTCTTGCTCAAAACCACCAAATTAATTGTAAGGGAGATGGGGGAGTGGAAGAGTGGGAGAGTGGGAGACGGCCAACCACCAACTACTAACCACTAACCACTAACTAATAACCACTAACCACCAACCACCAACAACTACTGTCTACCTTCGAGCTTGAGCAATATCCTCGGCAGCTTTGCGGCGTTCGCGTTGAATTTGTCGCACCAAGTCAGCTGGGAGTTGAGCTTTCCTCGTCAGCGCTTGGTCAAAATTACTTATTGCTTCCTGTAGCAGTTTTGGATTTTTGTCTTTCTTCGCCATCTCCCGCAAGATTTGGGCTTTGAGATAATACACTTCTGGGTTATTGGATGTCTTCTTCAAAGCACGTTCTGCATATTCCAGTGCCTTATTGTATTGCTTTAAATCCCTGTAGCCATAGGCAATACCTCGAACTGCTAAATACTCAGGGCCAGCACTTTGTTCTAACCGTGCTATTGCCTGTTGGGGATTAGCAAAAGGCAAATTCACGGCTAGCATCAAATCCATATAGCCTTTGAGTAAATTCAGTTCTGGATCGTTAGCAGAAATAGCTTCGGCTTGGTCTAAATATTTATAAACTTCCCGCAGCTTAGTTAATGCCTGTGGTGCACCGTTGACTGTCCCTTCACGACGAACAAAAGCTGCTCCCTCCAAAAAATGACCAACAGCGGTATAAATATTTCCACGCAAAGGATCGCTAGAAATCAGCTTTTGGGCAATTTCGAGAGTTTTCTTACTGTAAGTCTCTAGCGCTGCCCAATCCTGATTGGCATATGCTAATGATGCCTTCATTGCATAGGCTAGAGGTTCATTTGACTCGCTGGACAATGCTTGTTGTAGGTAAGCCTCTGCTGCCTTATAGTCGCCTTGTTGAAAAATAGCATTGAATGCGGCTTCGGTTTTGTCACCAATTTTGCGCGCTTCTTTCGCACGAAAAGGATCGGCAGCAACAGAGGGAGCAATCCACACATTCAGTACCAAAGTTGTTGCAAAAGCAACTTTAGCAAGAGTTGCAAGCCTAGCAGACACAATTGCTTGCCCAAATGGGAACCTTTCACTCATTTTTACGTTTCCTTCAGAAGGATTACTGTTGAAATTGTTTTGTGTGGTACTTAAAATTCAAAAAATAAACCAAGACTTGCGGCTGTGTCAGGCAAAATTCTGTATGTATTGTGACTGTGGCAATATTAGTAGGTTCCCATGTTTGTTGTAGCTGTCGTTCCAAGTTAAGTTTGCCACAATTGAGATAAGTAGGAGTGGCGTCTTCATTTGTTCTTTGCTTTCGACAAAAGCAGTATGTTTATAGCTGTTACATATTAAGGTATGAACATAGCGAATGCGCTATAAATTTTTTTTCAGGACTTTGCAGCTGCTCGCAGTGTAGTTAACAAATAAGTTGCTGACTTTTTGGTAATCTTAACAAATGCTCTATCTTAGAAATGTAGTTTATCATCCCACAGCTTGTCCGACAGCGATTCTCAAATCAATTAATCTGGACTTGGCACCCCAACAGCTGGGTCTGATTATTGGACCGAGTGGTTCTGGGAAAAGTACGTTACTCGAAATTTTGTCTGGATTAGCCGAACCCACATCTGGTTCTGTTTTTTGGCACGAACAAATGCTTAGTGCCGAACAGCTACAGCAATTAGCGGGATTGGTGTTTCAGTTTCCCGAACGGCATTTTTGTGGCGGTACGATTTTGGAAGAACTGCGCTTGGGACATCCAGAATTGGGAACAGAAAGAGTTAAGCAGGCGTTGCAAGAAGTGGGATTAGAGCATTTATCATTAAGCACACCACCCCATGCTTTAAGTGGGGGTCAGCAGCGACGTTTGGCTTTGGCTGTGCAGTTAATTCGCCAGCCAAATTTATTATTGTTGGATGAACCTACAGCTGGCTTGGATTGGTCGATGCGTCGGCAACTGGTGAATTTATTGGCAAAACTAAAAAAAGATTGGACGCTATTGGTAGTAACCCACGACGCAGGGGATATGTTAGCAGTCGCCGACCGTTGCTGGAGTATCAAGCATGGTGAACTCGAACCAATTGACCCTTTGACACTGAGAAGCAAGGTTGAAGAACCTCTTTCGGTAGCGTGAGATTCGGGAGGGGGAGAGGGGGAGAGTAGGCATTGGGCATTGGGCATAGTTAACAACCACTAACCACTAACCACTAATGTACAGACGTGCCATGGCACGTCTCTACAACCACTAACCACTAACCACTAACTACTAACTCTTGACTAAATTTTTCTGAATTGCCTGGTATGCAGTAATGCTTCTCCATGATCTGGTATCCAGGCTACCCACTCATTTTCTGAGATCGGACATAGTAGCAGTGCTTCGTCAAAGCTGTAGGGGTTGGGAAGTTCCAAAAGCCTTACCCAACTAGCAATTTGGAAATGCTGCTGTTTTGTTTTCAGATCTAAATCTTGCCTTTTGGCTTGTATGGCAAAATCTAGTCTACCAAAATCTACTTTCATGGCTTTGTTTTAGCCTTACTCGATAAACAAGTTTAAAAATATTTCTGTAACTAAGACTACAAAATAAGTAATATTTTGGGAAAGAAGTTGTTTAATAACTTAACTTTTTAGGTTTTGTTGTTTGTTGGTAGTTGTTGGTTGGTTGGAAAATTCCCAAACAACCACTAACTACTAACCACCAACCACGAGAAAGTGTTTGATTATGTTGCAAGCTAGATTGGGTGGTACATGGTGGGCTGTACACTAACCACTAGATAAGATTCCTGGGTTTAAAGATGTCAACTACTTCTATCCCCTCACTGCGCGAACAACAACATCCTCTAATTCGTCAACTGGCTGATTGTATTGAAGCAGTTTGGCATCAGCACCTAGACCTTTCACCCTACCATTTGCCTGCGGAGTTAGGGTATGTGGAAGGTAGGCTGGAGGGTGAGAAGCTGACTATTGAAAATCGCTGTTATCAAACCCCTCAGTTCCGGAAAATGCACCTAGAACTGGCAAAAGTAGGAAACATGCTAGATATTCTGCATTGTGTCATGTTTCCACGTCCGGAATACGACCTGCCGATGTTTGGTTGTGACTTAGTTGGAGGTAGGGGTCAAATTAGTGCAGCGATCGCCGATCTTTCACCAGTCAGTTCTGACCACTCCTTACCACAATCTTATACTTCCGCACTAGTGGCGTTGCCTGCGCTCAATTTTTCTCAACCACGTGAATTGCCAGAATGGGGAGATATTTTTTCTGAGTTTTGCATATTCGTGCGTCCGAGTTCTTCCGCAGAAGAAACGATGTTTTTAAAACGCGTACAAGCATTTTTAGAAATTCATTGCCAAAATGCGATCGCCTCTAAACCTGTTTCTTCTGAAAAGGTAACAGAAGTTATTGCTGGACAACATAACTACTGCACCAAACAGCAGCAAAACGACAAAACCCGTCGCGTACTAGAAAAAGCTTTTGGTTCAGAATGGGCTAATAATTATATGAATACTGTTTTATTTGACCTGCCAAATTAATCATTTCTCCAGAAATTCATCTTTAGTGATGAGTTGCTAGTGATATTGTGAAGATGAAGTGTTAAAGAGTGAACAAATTAACTAATCTTTATTCTTTATCCTTCATCTTTTTTTCCTTTGATACTCTCTTTATATTTTAATTGACGTTGGGCGTAATTTCTAAGTTTTTAAGGTTTAATTGCTGATTACTTATCATCTGTAGGCTGTGTTACCTTTCACAAAAACTTGTTAATGTAGAATTCATCTAACGAGATTAATAAAATGGAGTAAGATAACAACATTAGGCAGAGGAGCAACATTTTAGCAGTAGATATGTAAAGACTAATGTTAGGAACTGTAATTAATTGTTGATAGGAGAAAAGCACAAAGTCGCGATTGACTCCCATTCAACTCAAATAACTTAACTAGATATCAGTAGCTTCGCCGTGGCAATAACTTAAGTATCGCAGTAACGTAACATTGCCTTTAAACTCCACTGCATCTCTTCAACCAGCCAGGTGTATCTAATTTAGTTCGTAGTGAAGTGCTACCTTTACGAAAAACCTCTATATATTTAAAGTACTTGCTACAAAAAACTAAAATTAATGACATATTCCACTAAAGTTTAATTAGTTTTAATAGGTAGATTTTACCTGTTTGATTGTCTATCAATAAATAAATTTATTGGCTCATAACTCATGTATGTGATGAGCTGATTCGATATTGATTGAGTTCGTTTTAACTGACTTTATCTATATGTACGCCGTATTTTTTCCCTTTGCAACTTTAATCAAGGCTTATACCAAATTGTGTTCAGATATAGCAATTTGTGCCCTCTCCCCCTCCCCTCTCACAAATTGGGAGAGGGGTGCCGACAGGCGGGGTGAGGGAAGTACTATCTTTGACTGCAACCTAGTATTAATAACAACAAAAATATTATCTGGATAAAGGGGCAAAATAATTCAAAATGAACAATTAAAATTTCAAAACTTTGTAGACTTACAAGAAAGTAGCTTAGTTAGTTCTTAATTTTTCTAACCCTCCGTTAAACTCAAGATTAAATCATAGGAGAGAGCTATTTAATAGCCAGCAGATAGAGAGCGCCATATTGCAAAAAATTGGCATTGAATTTTATTCATACAAAGATTTTGCAGCGAGAATTTGCATTAAGTAGCTGTTGTTGATTTTTAGTGTCTATCTGTTGGCTAAAAACTCTTTTTGATAAATATAACTATGCCTAATTCACTACTTTTTGCTTCCATTAGCAAATTTCAAACAAAAGGGTAGGTAACATACGATGTCAAGAGCAACAGAACAGTCAACTTTCAGAGAGCAACCTCAAGCTTTATGGGCGATCGCTATAGCTCTACCATTAACAGTTGCTGCTGGAGTTCTGACAATGGCGAAAGTCGAGCAATTAAAACAGATGAACGAGCCTACAGTCGCTACGCCGGTTGTGACTAGTATTAATGCGATCGGTCGTTTGGAACCGCGCGGAGAAGTGATCAAACTTTCTGCTCCGGCAGGAGTGCAAGGAACATCGCGAGTTGAACAACTTCTTGTCAAAGAGGGAGAGCGTGTTAGAAAAGGTCAAGTAATTGCTGTTTTGGATAATTTCACCAGCAACAAAGCAGCATTGGAAGAAGCAAGAGCGAAAGTGCAAGAGGCTCGTGCTAACTGGACTCAGGTTAGAGTTGGTTTGCCAAAAGATATTCAAGCCCAAAAAGCAGTTATTGCTCGCCTATCAGCACAGTTGCGTGGTGAAAGTATTGCTCTGCGAGCCATGATTAATCGCCTAGAAGCTGAATTGCAAGGGCAGCAAGATGTATTAGGGGCAACTATTGCGCGTATCCAAGCTGAGCAACGCAATGCCCTAGTCGATGCTCGACGCTATGAGATGTTATACAGAGAAGGTGCGATTTCTCAACAGGAACGTGACAGGAGACGTTTGGGTGCGGTAACAACTACTGAGCAACTAGCTGAAAGCCAAGCTACACGCAGGCAAACGATCGCAACTTTGCAACAACAACTAGCAGAAGCCAGAGTTAACCGGGACAAAACCATAGCTATTTTGCAACAGCAAATCGATGAAGAAAAAGCCAGACTGCAAAGACTTTTAGAAGTTCGCCCCAGCAATTTACAAATAGTCCAAGCTCAATATTTAAATGCGATCGCAGCTCTGAAAAGAGCAGAAGCACAACTGCGGTTGAGCTATGTAGAGGCACCCATGGCCGGAGAAATTTTAAAAATTTATACTAAGGCTGGAGAAACTATGGGTATAAATGGCATTGCTGAGATTGGACGAACCGATCAGATGATAGTTGTTGCTGAAGTTTCCGAAGATAGTATTGGTAGAGTACGTCTTGGTCAAGAAGCAACTATCACCAGCGATAATGGAGCTTTTAACGGGGAATTAAAGGGAACTGTCGCTGAAATTGGCAGAAAAGTTGGCAAGAAAGACGTATTGAATACAGATCCAGCCGCAGATGTAGATGCAAGAGTAGTGGAAGTAAAAATTGCCCTGTCTCCAGAAGATAGTGCCAAAGTTGCAGCCTTAACTTACGCCAAGGTACGTACTGCCATAAAAATATAAGAAATTATGAATGATGAATGATGAAATTAAATAGGTAGGTGGGAATAAGAGCAGCTATATTACGGAATGTAAAAATACTGAAATCCTTACCAATGACGTAGACGCGCTAGCGACTTCCCGCAGGGTATGACAAATGACAAATGACGACCCTCATTATTCTAGGTTGAAAATTTTTCAATCTTAAATTCATTCAAATCATCTCCGTTCCAGAAAAACATTTGGAGACAGACATAATGTTTGGCATGTTTGGCGATAAATTACCTTTAGCATGGCTACAACTAAAGCGAGAAAAAACACGCCTCGCTGTGGCACTTGCAGGAATTGCCTTTGCTGACATTTTGATGTTTATGCAACTCGGTTTTCGAGATTCTTTGTATTACAGTAACGTTCGTTTTCATAACAGTTTGCAGGGTGAAATAGTTTTAACCAATCCTAAATCTAGCGCCTTACTGTCTATGAAAAGCTTTTCTCAGCGACGGCTTTATAAGGCTTTAGATTTACAAGCAGTCAAATCCGTACATCCTATATATTTGGATTACACGAGTTGGAAAAATCCCGTCACTGGCATCCCTCGCAACCTACTTGTAATTGGTATAAATCCAGCATCTAATATCTTAAAAATGCCAGGTATTGAGGAAAATTTAGATAAACTTAAATTACCAGATGTGGTTTTATACGATAGGTCTTCTCGACAGGAATATGGGCCCATTGCTACTACATTTGACCAAGGTAATCTTGTGACAGCAGAAGTCAGGAGAAGGCTAATCAAAGTAGGAGGATTATTTACTCTAGGTGCATCATTTGGCGCAGACGGTAATTTAGTGACTAGCGATCTTAACTTTTTGCGAATATTTAACAATCGCCAGCAGGGATTAATTGATATCGGTCTGATTAGATTAAAACCGGGAGCAGATGCAACAGTTGTTGCTAAAGACTTGAGGAATTATTTACCTCCAGATGTGAAAGTTTTAACCAAACAAGAATTTATTGACCAAGAAAGAAATTTCTGGGCAAGTAGTACGGCAATTGGCTTTATCTTCACTTTAGGAACAATCATGGGCTTCATTGTCGGAACTGTGATTGTTTATCAAATACTTTATACTGAAGTGGCAGATCATTTAGTTGAATATGCCACTCTCAAAGCAATAGGTTATGCACAAAAATATTTACTGATTGTGATTCTGCAAGAAGCTTTGATTTTGGCTCTTTTAGGATATATACCAGGATTTGCTTTTTCTTTATTTTTGTATCAAAGAGCGAGAGAAGCAACACTATTACCAGTATTTATGACCTTTACACGCGCTCTACAAGTGCTAATTTTGACGATTTTAATGTGTTTTATTTCTGGTGCGATCGCCGTACGTAAATTACGATATGCCGACCCAGCGGACATCTTTTAAATTATGAATTATGAATTATGAATTAAATTAGAAATCATGAATGATAACAACAATATATATTCCAACCACTAACCACCAACCACTAACTACTAACCACCAACCACTAACCACTAACCACCAACCACCAACCACCAACCACTAACCACCAACCACCAACCACCAACCACCAACCACCAACCACTAACCACTAACC
>NZ_JACAEU010000069.1:0-18656 GCF_013388695.1 Fischerella sp. | reverse complement strand
TGGTGAGACCAGCCCCCGTCTTGGCGGTTCCCGTCACGATGGGGGACTGGCGAACCCGAAGGGTGTTTCCAGAATTCTTTTTTCACCACCAAGACACTAAGACACCAAGAAAAATCCATACAATTTTTAACACCGATCGCCAAGCTTTTGATGTTATATCCATTCGCTTTTCTGGTGGAGAATGCCAACAACTACAATCTCAAGTGTTGGTCAGCCAAAATACAAAGCCATAAGTAACATCAGCCCCCCGCTGATACTTCTAACAGTGCTGCGATTGGCGATCGTTGTTTTCTTGCTAGCAGCTATTCTTCCTTGCCAGTGGCTGCTAAGCGTTGCATTTTCAGGTATTGCAACTGTTGTAGTAGACAGTCCACTTCTGCTTGCAAGTGCATGAATTTAACTTGCTGATCTGCTTGATAAAAACACTTATCTAACTTTGTTACCCAGGCACTCTGGGATTCACGTTCGGAAATACCAGATGTAGACATTGCTTAATCGATCCGTAACTTGAACTCACACCTTTAGAGATATTATAATAAGGAAGTTTAAATAATTATTAAATAATTATATAATTCCTATCTGTCTTTGTAATAGATTGCAGTCTGTGTATTGTAGGACTGCGGATAGAATAGCTTTGTTCCAAACAAAACGCTAGTGTTATTAGTTATTACTCTTTCGTACGTGTATATAAAAAAATTTTGAACCACTAAGACACTAAGACACAAAGGCTGACTGGTGTTTAGATGATTGCGTAAGTTAAGTTAATTTCGCCGATAACTATATCAATTGGGACTTTAACTTACACAATCTTAGGAGAGTGCAACATGCGGCGAATTGGAATTATAGGGGCAGGCTAAGCAGGTCTTCACCTGGATGCACGAGTTTGTCAAAAGAGGCAGTCCATAAACATGAGCAAAAAGCCTTCTCGCATTCTATGAATAAATGGCGTTGCTGATTTCATGATAGTTTACGAGAATTACATGAGAGTGCGATCGCTCCGCAAGTTGTTGAAAGAGTGGATCGATCAAAGAGTCGAAGATGTGGTCAGTGACTATGCTGGCTATGCGCCTTTCGGTTTCGGATATCGTCGCTGTCCTGGCGAGTTGCTCACGGTTGAGGTGTTCAAGGATTTCTTCAGAAAGGTATGGAACGACAAAATCGAGTTCGAGAAACTCAACCTACCAGACCCAGAAAAGCTTCCGATCGGGCCCACAACAGTCATTGATGACAATATTGGGTTTACCAAGCCGATGTCGTAAAGGGCGCTTGTCGCGGGGTTGAGGGCATTGACTCAAACTTAAATCCATTGATACTCCCTACGGCGCTTCTAGCCGTGGAGAGTGTCAATCATAGTCGAGGAAGTGTCAAAAAATGTGGCGCAAAGCTTCCCAGAGACACAGCTAAAACGCTAGACTGACATTCTAAGAATTTGTTGTTTGTTAGTGGTTATTTGTTATTTGGATTTTACTGTTTAGTTTTCAACACCCAACAACCAACACCCAACAACCAACACCCAACAACCAACACCCAACAACATTAAAATAAGCCCAGAAAAGTGACATTAAGCCTGTCTGCAATTACATCTCATCGCCAACCCTGGCCCGGACTCATAGAGCAATATCGCGAATACTTGCCTGTCAGCGAAACAACGCCGATTGTCACCTTATTAGAAGGTAATACTCCTCTCATCCCAGCTGATGCGATCGCACAACGCATTGGCAGACAAGTACGTGTCTTTGTCAAATACGACGGTCTTAACCCTACTGGTAGCTTCAAAGACCGAGGAATGACAATGGCAATTTCCAAAGCCAAGGAGGCTGGGGCTAAGGCGGTAATTTGTGCCAGCACGGGCAACACCTCAGCAGCAGCAGCGGCTTATGCTAGACGTGGGGGAATGCGTGCTTTTGTATTAATTCCTGATGGCTATGTGGCGCTAGGTAAATTGGCGCAAGCACTGCTGTATGGTGCAGAGGTGCTGGCAATTAAAGGTAATTTTGACCGCGCCCTAGAAATTGTGCGCGAAATGGCAGAAGCTTATCCTGTGACTTTGGTGAATTCAGTTAATCCCTACCGTTTAGAAGGTCAGAAAACCGCTGCGTTTGAAATTGTCGATGTTCTGGGCAATGCTCCCGACTGGTTGTGTATACCGGTGGGTAATGCGGGTAATATCACAGCATATTGGATGGGGTTTTGTCAATATCATCAAGCCGGAAAATGCGATCGCTTACCGCGAATGATGGGCTTTCAAGCTGCTGGTGCAGCACCCTTGGTTACAGGTAAGCCAGTACCGCATCCAGAAACTATTGCCACAGCGATCAGAATTGGTAATCCCGCCAGTTGGGAAAAAGCTGTTGCTGTCAAATCAGCGAGTACGGGGAATTTCCAAGCCGTCACCGATGCAGAAATTCTCGAAGCCTATCGATTATTAGCACGAGAAGAAGGTATTTTTTGCGAACCTGCCAGTGCTGCTTCGGTAGCAGGTCTGTTGCAAGTGAAAGACCGAGTTCCTACAGGTGCGACAGTAGTTTGCGTCCTCACTGGCAACGGTTTGAAAGATCCAGATACAGCCATCAAACACAGTGAGAGTCAATTTAAACAAGGTATAGAACCAGAAATTAAAGCTGTAGCTGGGGCGATGGGGTTTTAAAAGAGTGGAGGAGTGGGAGAGTGGGAGAATGAAAGATATACTAAATTGTTGTTCTGTCTCTTTTTTCCACTCTTATTTCCCCCCTCTCCCTCTGTTCCCCTCTCCCACTCTTATTTCCCCCCTCTCCCCCTCCTCTTCTTTGCCTCGTTGCTGTGCTAAGCTATCAATCGCATCACCCAAAGCGGTAGTGAGGCTTTTACGAGTTTGGGCGTGGTTGTCTTGTTCAGTTTTCAGTGCATGTTGTAAGCGATCGCGTTCTTTAATGACAGTAATAAGTTTGGTTTTTAAATCTTCCACAGATTTGATTGGCGCTAATTCTTGTTGAATCGCCACTGTCGCTGTGGCGTCATGAAGTTGGGCTTCTTCAATACCTTGCAGGCGCTGGATTTGGGTTTTTAAAGAAGCGATCGCCTGTTTCGATAGCTGAGCATCAGTTCGGCGCTGTTCTGCTTCAGTGTTGTAGAGTTTACGCCATTTTTCCGCACTTTCCCAAGCCGCATCGCGTTCTTTTTGCAACTGTGCCAGCTGTTGTTTCAGCGTTTGAATTTCATTTAACCATTGCTGCGTTAGTTCTTGACTCATATGTAATGGGTAATGGGTGATGGTTGTTAGTTAGTTGTTGTTTGGAACAATCACCAACCAACAACCAACAACCAACAACACTATTTTTGTAAATATTGTTACTTATACCAAAAATATTCTTGAAAACTTCCAACATGGGAGTAGAATATTTACGATTTCATTATAGAAATGCGATCGCCTGCATGAGTGAGCCACCTCTTCGCTTTTCCACCATTGAACCAGAAGCTAAAGCACCTACTTTGAGGCGACTGCGCCAGCTTAGCCGCCTGCTAGATCGAGCTATTGTGATTCCTGGAACGCGCCTTGGTATTGGTCTAGATCCAATTATCGGATTTATACCTATTGGAGGTGATTTCTTGGGTGTTATGCTTTCTGCCTACATAGTTCTAGAAGCCGCACGCTTGGGTGTACCAGCAGCCACCTTGGGCAAAATGGTGATTAATATCATCATCGATGGTTTGGTTGGTGCCATACCAATGCTAGGAGACTTTTTTGATATTGCCTGGATGGCGAACGAGCATAATATCAGATTGCTAGAAGAATACTTAAGGTTTCCAGGACAAAAGCAAAGCGCAGACGGATGGTTTGTATTTGCAGTTTTGATTGGATTATTACTTGTCGCCGTTGTCTTAGTAGCATTGCCTGTGATAATAATTAGACTGCTGTGGGGAGCTTTAACTGGCAGTTAGATGAATGATTTACAAAACGAATGAAAGATTGGTGGCAAGTTACTTTTCCTAAAGGGCGGCAAAGTCTGACAATTACTGATGCTCATGGATATCCCGTACAAATTGCTTATGGGGAAATAGGTAGTGGTAGACCCATAGTTTTATTACATGGTATGGGTAGCTGGAGTTATAATTGGCGACATATCATCCAGCCTTTATCTAAATACTTTCGGGTAATTTGTTTTGATGCTAAAGGTTACGGTTTTTCCGAGAAACCTTTGTCTCGTCGAGAACAAAACGGTCATCAAGTCATCGAATTAGAGCGAATTATTCAGTCGCTAAGTGATGAACCTGTGACAATTGTGGCAGAATCATTGGGTGGATTAGTTGCCCTTGCTTCGGCTCAAGAAAATCCGCAGCTAATAGCGCGGTTAGTAGTAGTAAATGTACCAATTTTTGCTGAGCAGCTTCCTCATTGGGGAATGTCATTGCTTGCCCAAACTCCGCTAGAAGTGGTGCAAACAATTGATTCTTTACGTTTAGCAAATCTGCTAGCACCATTTGTAAGAGAAGTTATAGCAATCGAACGACGCAAGGTACTGTTCGATCCATCAGTTCTGACACAAGAAGACGTTTACTGGATAACATACCCGTATATTGAATTCACTGGTACTCTCACCAAAGTTGCTGAAGAGGTGCAAATAGCGGTACGGGAAATTGAGAATTTTAAAGCAAATAAACCAAATTTGCTCAGCAAGATTCAAAACAAACTCGATAGCATTGATTGTCCTACACTCGTTTTGTGGGGCGAACAAGATAGTTGGTTTCCTGCTAGTCATGGTAAAAAGTTGCATCAACGTCTTCCTAATTCCAGGTTGCAAATTTTGCCAAACTGTTGTCATGATGCTTCAACTGGTGCTTCAAAAGTCTTGAGTACAGCTATTCTCAAATTTCTGCAAGATACGGATTTTTGTTAGATTTGTATGCGAAAAATAGCTCTTCAGACTAAAAAAGTCTAGATGGCACTTACACACTCCCTGTTTCCTGCGGGAAGTTATCCGCAGGGCATCTACAAAGCAGGAAATCTCTGCATGGTGCTGGCTCAGTCCTAGCAATACGATACATATAATATTTTTACTACCAGTATTCAACATGATAAAAAAGTAACTTCTTTTCAGAAGATTGAATAAATAGTTACAAAAAGATATGTATCAAATATATATATTTAATATACACCTATATAAGTGTATTTCAAGATATACTTATTTTTAATGTGATTAAAATAACAATCATTGGCGACTTCTTTTAATAACTTTAGTAGCAAAAAATTCAATTTAATTTGGTTAATGTGCCTGATGACTTTCGATTTGATGCCATGAGATTATGATCTGAGCGTTTAGAAATGTAAAAAATATCAATGAGCATTAATAAACGAAAATCTTTTTATCACAGTACAAATTAAATATGCTTAGTAAAAATATGACACCATGAGTTAGAAAAATCATCAAGATTCTAATTACTATCCTTACAATTTATATAAATTAGCTACTAGCAATAATACGAGTAATTTAGATAAAAATTTTTTACCAATATAATTTCATGCAAATATCTTACGATCTTAGGTTTGTTGCACTTTCAGTACTTATAGCAGTGATTGGTTCTTATGCCGTACTGGGTATTTTGCCTTTGTTTACCCAGAAAGAAAATGAAAGTAGATTTACGGCAGTAACTGCGGGCCTATTGATGGGAGTCGGTATCTGGACGATGCACTTTATAGGTATGAAGGCTCTCAAAACAGAAGTGCAGGTCAATTATGACATTTTAATCACAGTTTTATCAATTTTCCCAGCAGTAATTGGAGCGAGTGCTGCATTTTATATGCTCATTCCCAAAACTACAAATAAACCTTCTAGGCAAAGTTTGTTAATAAGCGCCTTGATCATGGCGATAAGCATTTCAATTATGCATTACACGGGAATGGCAGCTATGATGATGTCTGCAAGAATTAACTATAATTATTTACTTTTTACATTATCTATTATTATTGCTTTTGTAGCATCCTATATATCGCTGGGATATTTTGTTAATTTTGGCTCTTCACGCTATATCAAGTTCAGAAGACAAAGGAAAACCTTTACAGCAATATTAATGGGGATAACAATTTCGTTGATGCATTATACTGGGATGGCAGCTACAAATTTTATTCCTGACTCTACAGTTAGTAACAATTCTCCACTACTATTAAATGAATATGCTTTGTATGGTCTAGCATTTTATTGCGGGTTTATGTTGATTATAGTTTCACTGATTGTTACAGTCACGGGAAGTAAGGCACGTTGAGTAATTTTCGTGATTAGTGATATAAATTTGACACAATAATAAATACCTTGAAAAGTCAGGGATGGTGAGGTAACTGAATTAAGTAGCTCACTCTCAAAAATAAGAGTGGGAGTCAGCATACCAATCGCTTGTTACTCCCACTCTGACATTTACCACTGGAGCGAACAGGAACATATACAGACGCTGCCATTTGTTTAGGGGGTTAAGGTGTGGAACAGCGCCAATACGCATCGGATATTCCTGTTGAGGCAAATGTCAAATCTAATTATTAATATTTATTGAATAGAAAAATAATTTGTGTATCATGTTTACATGTGCTTTCTACTCATCTGTAAATGGTTGGGTAGAGAGTGTACCACAAAAATATTTTTGATTGTGATACACCCTGATAACAACACCCTTGAAGTCGTTTATCTTTCTGTAATTTAACTGAATAAATCAGGGTTAGGTTGCCATTTTGGCAAGTTTTTTCATCAGCAAAAAATCAAAAAAAACGTGAAAGCATAGCAGTAAAATACTAATTTTGCTAGCCAAAATGCTCTAATTACATTAGCAAGATTGAGCCATAGTATAACCAAAATAAAATGTCGTAATTAACGAAACACAGTGGAAAAATAAGTTTTATATTTTTAATTTGTAGCTAAAAGTATGATGGGTGATACCCATCATCACTTAGTCAGTTGTAAACTGATATATGTCTATCTAGCAATTTTTTTCATTAGGTTAGTCAAGAGTTAACAGTCCAAAATCCAGATGAATACTTGACTCTTAACTCTGGATGCTGACTATAAGTAAGTATGAAATTTTTATTTTTTGTTGTGCACTTTATTCATAACAAAGAATGAACATTTCACCCCAAATTGCCAAAATTGCAACAACGCGATCGCCTAAGACTCAATAATTGCTAGCGAGTCTTAGAAATTCAGGTATCTGATGCCTCAGAATTCGCAAATATTATCCGGGTGAAACGAGTACACGTGGGTGAGTATCGCATTCTGCGAGTTCAAGGTGCTGCCGTACCGAATGCGATCGCAGCTATCCTTTTATATATCCGACATCAAAACAAGAAATTGCCCCATGCCTACTTCGGCTGGGCAGAGAGAGGGCAATCCAATCCAATATTTGCTGCGCTTTATCCTATTTGGTGAAGGGGATATTGCTGTAGTTACCCGTGAAGTCTTGCGTAAGGCTGATAGGAACCCTGAACGGCATCCCGCTATTCATGTTGGAGGTTAAGGGAAAGGGGCTGGGGCATAAAAATTATGAATTATGAATTATGAATTATGAAATTTTCAGTCCAATCGCATTCATCACTCATAATTCTCACTAATCCCCAATCCCCAATCCCCTACTATGCTTGTAATTTACACAGTAACAAACCGAACCATTGATTTTCGTCAGTCCACACTTTTTGTGGTACTAAACCCTTGGCTTTCAGTTCTTGCTGGATGGTATTAAGGTTGAATTTCCGGGAAATTTCGGTATGGATGGTTTCATCTGGTTCAAAATGAACATTAAGTTTGAGAGATCCTAATTCTACGCTTTGCTTACACTTGCTTTTTAAGTGCATCTCAATTTGATGTTCAGTTTCATTGTAAAATGCCCAGTGTTCAAATTGGGTGGTGTCAAAATTGCCATCAAATCGCCAATTGAGATGCTCTAACATATTCAGGTTAAACGCTGCTGTCACACCTTGGCGATCGCTATAAGCAGCTTCCAAAATATGTTTTGGCTTTTGCAAGTCTACCCCTAATAAGAAATACTCTCCCACTTGCAAAGCAGCTATAACCTGGGATAAGAACAAATCACACTCTTGCGAATTTAAATTACCCAAAGTGCTACCGATAAAACAAATCATCCGACTGGGTAATTCGCTGGGTTCAATTTGAGAAAGAGCTAATTCGTAGGTTCCTGCTAGAGCATAAACTTGCAATGAGGGATAATCTGCTAGTAGTGAAAGCGCGCTACTTTCGAGTATGCCTGCACTCACGTCAATCGGTAAATAATGCAGAGGTAAGCCTTGCTGTTGGTAGGCATCCAGCAAAATCCGGGTTTTGGTTGAACTGCCACTACCCAGCTCAACAATTTCACAAGCACCTGTTATTTGGGCAATTTCACTAGCACATTTTTGTAAAATTGCTGTCTCTGTACGCGTGAGATAATACTCTGGCAACCCACAGATTTGCTCAAATAACTCAGAACCACGGTCATCGTAGAAGTAACGTGGCGGCAGAGTTTTAGGCATCTGAGTTAGTCCCTTCACCACATCGCCTCCAGTGCTTGAAGAAATAACCAAAGTTGGTTCTAGCAAACGCTTTATTTGCAAGCGGTGTTCGGAACTAACACTGCTATTGGCAGGTTTAGATACTGTCATTACTCCTCCATTGACTTGGTCTGATGGAACGCTTTCTACTGCGAACCCCAAACCTCAGCTAGTGAAACACAAAGCGATGCCCCATAGCATCACGCTTAAGCTAGATTAATTGTGGGCTATACCTGTCTGTTTGGATTTTTTGATTAATTTGGCAGAGACTTGTTAGTGGTTAGTGGTTAGTGGTAACACAACTAACCACTAACCACTAACTACTAACCATTTCCTATCGAACACAACGAAACCCTGCTAAAATCTGGCGCACGCTGGGATGATACCAATTGCGAAAACTACATCGTAGCGCCCAAGGACGAGTTGCCCAACTACCACCTTTTAAAACACGATGTTGATGGTCAAAATAAACCTGCGAGTACCCAATGTAAGGGTAATACTGAAAGCCTTCATAGCTATCAAACCAGGTAGCTGTCCACTCCCAGACATTGCCTAAAGTATCGTACAAACCATAGGCGCTTTGTCCAGCAGGGTAAGTATCTACTGCTGCTGTCTTACCCATGTTGGTATCGTAGTTGCAATATTTGGGTGTTGGTTCTTCATCTCCCCAAGGATAGATGCGGCAACGATTAACTTTTGCATCCCAACTCGCTGCTTTCTCCCACTCGGCTTCTGTAGGTAAGCGTTTTCCTACAAACCGAGCATAGGCTTCTGCTTCGTACCAACTAACACCGCAAACTGGGTGATTATCCCAGGCTGGATCTTCACACCAGTAGAGGGGTTGGGTCACTTTTTCTGTTTGCAGCCATTCCCAACCTGCTACTGACCACCACTGCGAATTTTTATAACCCCCCGCTGTCATAAATGTTCGATATTGCCCACAAGTCACAGGGTAACGGTCAATATAGTAAGTATCCAGATATACCCAATGGGCTGGGCGCTCATTGTCCAAAGCATCTGCCGAGTTGTTACCCATCTCAAATTCACCAGCAGGGATTTGGATCATCTCTACCTGCTTCGCAGAGTCCAAAGTAACTAAATTTGACTCTTGACTCTGTACAGACGTGCCATGGCACGTCTCTACAACTCTTGACTTTTGACTCTTGACTCTTGACTCTTGACTTTTGACTAATTCCAACACAAAGGTAATAATCTCGCTGTGCTGGCTTTCGTGCTGAATTAAAAAGCGCCAAAGAGGTTCTTGTATTTCTAAATCAGCGACTTCTAAATAATCCAGGACTTTTTCTCTGACTGTGTCTAGGTAATAACGAATTTCTTTTAGTTTGGGTAATTTGACGCGATCGCGTTTTGGTAAACCATCAGCAGCAAATAGCTTACGGTATTGGGGAAACATACAGGGTAAGCCTGCATTATGCTCTAGTAGCCACAAAGACTCAGTGTAAGCAATATGCCCCAAGTGCCAACCAACAGGACTAAAGTCAGGATGAGCTTGACGGCACAAGGTAGCTTCATCTATACCCTCAAACAAGGCGAGAGTTTTAGTACGACATTGAATAAAGGCGCGAGAAATTGCCTGTTTGAAACTAGATTTGCTCAATTCTAATATCACAGTCAGCTCCCACACTGATAATGCTGTTTTCTGGGCAAGGAGTCCAATTACCTGCAAACAGAGGTTCTGAGGCAATAATGACGGCATTGGGGAAAGTTGGATCGTTAGCTGTCCAGTAAAGAGAAGGAGCAGGTGAAGTGCTGCTAAAGCGAGAAGCGATGAGGCGATCGCCATCACCGATCACTACGTTGGCGGATACGTAGGTTTGGTAACTTTGCGCCATATCTGTCAGTTTTAGCAATATAACTTGTAAAGCTTGCTCCAGAGTTTTGCCTGGGTTTGCTTGCAACTGAGACAACAGCAAAGCAAAAATATGTTCTGAATCAGTGCTTCCACTAACCCACCGATAAATTTCATCACTTATAAGTTTGCGAATTGGTAGGTATAGTGTCTGCCGAAATTTGTCAATGCGACCATTGTGAGTGAATAACAGACGTTGATATTGAAATGGCTGGCAGTTACTAAAATCCAGCGCCTGTCCCGGTGTAGCACTGCGAACGTAGGAAAGCACACACCCAGACTCCACATAGCGGCTGAGACTAGGTAAATTGATATCATTCCAAATCGGAAACGTGTTTTTGTAAATAAAAGGTTTGGTATCTTTTTGAACATGATACCAACCTACACCAAAGCCATCAGCGTTAACAACCCCAGACAGCATTTCGCGGGGTTGATAGCTTTGGACTACCAGCGAGTGTTCTGGTTCGTACAACAGAGGTTCAAGAGAAACTGGTGAACCGAGGTAGGCTAATAAACGACACATTTTTCAGGAATGGACTCCCAATAATTGTAGAGATTAAGCTTTGAAGTTGAGAATTCCCTGAAAATTATATGAATTTCTCAGCTGTCGCGATCGCTTAATTGCTTTTTTCAGCTAATCACAAGTTTACCTTGCTAATTTTTTGTGTATAAATTCCAACAGGAATAGCCTAAATTGATATCTTGCCCCATTCTCAACAAGAGGCAGAGGCTCTTAATTCATAAGAGCCAGGTTCAACCTGGTAACGAGGGATTGGAGGCTTGCTTGGGGGGTGTTGCAAGTGATGAGCCAGCGCGGTCTTGGGGGTTTTCTCGTCACTTTAGTGGTATTTGTTAGACGCAATAAAAATAAACATCAAAACATATCTGCGGTGTGAAATATTGTATAAAACAACTAAATTCCCACCAATACTGCTAAAATCAATGCCTACAAGGAAATTTATAGGATTCCATTTCAAAAAAAACCGAATCTCAAGATATTTCTACATCAACCTACTTTTAGCCACTATTATAGTGCTGGTTTGGATGGAAGCTGCGATCGCGCAAGTTCCCAACACAAAACAAGAATTAAATTCCATCTGGCTGTTGATTGCAGGCGCTTTAGTCTTTTTTATGAATGCTGGCTTTGCCCTTTTAGAAACTGGCTTCTGTAGATACAACAACGCTACCAATGTCTTAGCCAAAAATCTCGTTGTTTTTTGTGTAGCGACATTAGCTTTCTGGCTCTTTGGTTTTGGATTTATGTTAGGAGATGGATACTATAACTGTTCGGGAGAAGTAGAGCAGAAATTTTTGAGTTTCTTCGGTCAAATAGGTTTTCCCTTTCAACTACCGTTTCCCCAACATTCTCATGATTTGGCTTTTCCGAATGGATTTACTTGCTTACAAGCAGATTGGCCAAATCACTCCTTTGCATCTCTATTTTTCTTTCAATTAGTTTTCGCTGGAACTGCTGCCACAATTGTATCTGGGGCAGTTGTTGAACGTGTAAAATTCTGGGCATTTTTTCTTTTCAGCTTTTTTCTTGTAGGAATTTTGTATCCTTTAACCGGTCATTGGATTTGGTCACACTATGGCTGGCTTAAACAAGTTCTGCTATTTAGAGACTTTGCCGGTTCGACAGTTGTTCATACTGTGGGTGGAACGGCTGCGTTGGTGGGAGCTTGGCTACTGAAGCCGCGATGGGGCCGCTTTAACTACGATCCTCGCCCAGATATCGAACTAAATCAACTTTCTGAACAAGAACCTCCAACAAATATTTCAGAAGAAGCTTTCACTCGTCCTAGTAACCTTGGTTATGCAACTCTTGGTTGCCTAATTTTGTGGTTAGGATGGCTAGGCTTTAATGGTGGTTCCACAACTAATTTAGAATACGTACCCCACATCATTGCCACAACTACAATTGCAGGCGCGACAGGTGGGACTATGGCTATTATCTGTAGTCCAGCTATTGTTGGTAAACCTAGCTTATCCTCAATCATCAATGGGATTTTAGGGGGTTTAGTAGGAATAACAGCCTCTTCTGCTTATGTAGATATGACAAGAGGAGCTTTCATCGGTTTTATCAGTGGGTTCGTGGTTATTCTAGGGGGAAAAGTTTTAGAAAAGCTGAAAATTGACGATCCAGCAGGTGCGATTCCTGTTCACCTTTTCTGTGGTGGTTGGGGAACTATTGCTGTAGGTCTTTTTAGTCAACCAGAATCTCTTGTATATAACACCCAGCCTTTCTTTCATAATAATCCTTTTATCCAGACAGGCTACCAACTTCTAGGTTGGTTAATTGTTTGCGGCGTTACATTGATTACAAGCCTAATAGTTTGGATCGGTATTGGTCTATTTCTATATGGTTGGGAACATTCAACGAAACAAAATCAGCCTATCATGCTGAAAGGGAATTGGTGGGAAAAGATAACTAAATTAGCAAGAAAAGGAATCAGAGTATCATCCAAGGAAGAGAAAGTAGGTAGCGATGGATTTTTTTACAAACTGTAGATCGCTACAAAGGCGACAAGAAACAGGGTGCATTCCATTAGAGGACTTTCAAATAAAAAAAATATTCAATCGTTCGCAAAACTTGGAAGACAAAGAGGACAAGGAGTAAGAAGTTGTGTGGGATGCTCCCATTGGATGATTTATTTTTTGGAGTTCCCTAGTAAACCTTAAATTGTAGGGGAGCCAGTGCGCCCTTGGAGGTTCCCGTAGACGCCCGCAGGGTAGCACCTGCTGTTCCGTTGTAGCACCTGGCGTTGCGTTAAAGCAGCGCGTAACGCACCGCCGCGCTACTTAATATTTACTTTATAAATGACCTCTTAGTATTGGGCAGCAGGGCAAGAAGATTTGAGTTGGTTGATTTTGTTTTGTATTTTATTTCCTCTGGTTGATTCCCACCGTTGGAATATACTTTTTATATCTTCGATATATTCATATTCATCGCTAATCTTACACAATATATCTACAGCTTCTTCTAATTGATTTGTATCAATTTTTGTTTGTGCTTCTTGGCGTAGAACTTGATTAAATTTATTTTCTATATCAGACGGAACAATACCCGATTTTTCTACATTTTTCCTAAAATCTTCGCATTGCTCATTTAAACTAATTCCCTGTTCTTTTCTCCAGGATAGACCTTTTGTAATCACTTTGAGTCTATTTGGAGGTTGTTTAAGAGCTTCATCAAGTTCGTAAGAAAATTTTTGACATTCGCTGACACTGCGAGCAAACTTAGATGATGGTGAAGATTGTGATGATTTCAAAATCAAAAACACTAATAAACTTATAAAACTGACAGCCAGTATAACTATGAATAAGTATGCGAACACTCGTGCAACTTCTGAAGGTCTTCTTTCATTATCTTCTGAAACTTCTGGTGTATTATTTTCTGAGGCTGCCTTGGCAACATTATTGGCATCAATAAAGCCTTCTTGAGTTTTATACAGATTTTTATCAATCCAATTTTGATTAAAAACTTGCTTGTAGATGCGGTTAGCAACTCGCAACTTTCCTGATTCTATACTTACCAAACCTGATGCCAGTAGTTCTTGTTGTTCTTGACTATCATTAAGAGGTACATAGTCTTCTTGTAAGATTCTCTGGTACAACTCCAGCAAAGTTTTGCTTTGTGTACTCTTCAAAATTTCATTTTGAATCTGCCTTAAATGAACTGAGGCTTCTTGAAATTCCCAATCTTGAATCAATCTACTTTGGATTAAACTGGCAATTATTTCGCTTTCCTTACCACTGGGAATAAAAGATGTAGATGATTCGATCATTAATTCAAAAACATTCTTGGTGAGATATTTCTGAAAAGAAGTCCAAGATAAAACTTCTTCAATAACTACATTGGGTCTATCTACTTTTTCATCTAATTCTGTAATAATACTTTTAATGTAGTTATAAATATCTTCTTTGTCTTGCTCATCAAGCATAGCTAAACCTTAAAAATTTGCTATTATACTCCAGGTAATAAAATCTCGTTCTTGCTCTGTTAATAAATCTTTGTTTGTATCTGCCCAATCTTTAGTTTTTTCTAGTTCTTCTCCAGTGAGTAATTGTGATTTGTCTTTCTGCCGAGAATCTAACCAATTAATAAATTTTATCGGCTCATAGGGTCGTGACATATTTGTTAGGGATTGGTTAATCCAGCTAAGATTAAATATGTGCTCATAGGTAAAATTTGCAACTCTTAGATTACCATTAATTTTGTCTACTAGCTTGATTTTTAGTAGTTCTTCATCTTCTTGACAATCATCTTCTAGTAATAGTTCTTCGCGTAAAATTTGCCGATACCGGATTAGCAGTCTAAAAGGATCGCAATTTGGATTTTTGAGTAGGCGATCGCTTATTTCTCTAATCGGTTGAGTCTCTGGTAGAGTTTCCCATTGCCTAATCCAGTGGGTTTGTACTAGTTGCTGGATATATTCTGCTTCACGATTGGTGGGTATAGGGGTTTGCGAATCACATATCAGCTGACAAAGTGTTTCTAAAAGATAAAGATTAGGTTTTGTCCATAAAAGAATTTCTTCAATGAGATGGCTATAAAGACGGCTAGATTTTTGCTCTAATTCAGGCATCCATTCCTGGAAGATTTTAGCAATATTTATCTTATCTTTTTCTGCAACCATCTTTAATTTTTCTATATGAACTAATAAAAGCTGATGGCGAAACTCAGCAATAGGGTGATTTGCAATATGAGTTTGCCAATTGTCTAGAATATGCGATCGCACCAAGTTATCAACCGACATCGCCTCACTTCCTACGGCTGGAAGTTGATGAAACTTTGCTAGTTCCAAAATTAGGTCATTCAGCTTTTTTTCTCCTCTAGTCCATGAGAAAACAGCTTGAACGACAGATTCGTAATTATTAATACTGCATAAACGCACTTTGGTAATGGCATCAAATAATTGGCTTTTGAACAAAAAATTCCGCTCTTGTTCAGTCAAGTTTTTTTCTTTTGCCCATTTCCATACTTTTTCCAATTCTTGTCCATATAAAAGTTGAGATTCATCTTGTTCTTGGGACGCCAACCAATTTGAGAGTTTTTCGGTATAAAGCAGAGGTATATCTGCTAAATTTTTGTTCACCCATTCTTCATTAAGAATATGTTTATAAATTTGGTTAAACAACTTTAAATTGTCTTGATCTTTAACTACTACACCTGATAACTGTAATTCTATTTGTTCAGGAATATTTTCTGAACAATAATTAATTCCTACTTCTCCCTCCTGCAAAATTTTTTGATACAAAGTTAGCCGTCGGAATTTACTTGGATTATTTCTAAGCAGAACAAGTTGGATATTCTCTAGATGTGTATGAGCATCTTTTGTTTCCCAACTATCAATCACATGTCTATTCACGAGCGTAGCGATTTTCTCTACTTCCTGACCCTTATGAATATATAATTTAGATTTAATCACTAAGCCGCAAATTATTTGAGTGAGATAGGGTTGACCACCAGTCCATTTTAAAATTTCTTTCAAAACATTTTTAGGGTGTTTAACTTTTTTCGCCAACTGCAAACCATAGGCTAAAGGTTTAGTCTCGGAAAGTTTAAAGCCAGTTAATTCAATTGTCCTACCAATAATATTTAATTTAGTATTGAGGGCAGATAGGGCTGCCACTCCAAACAGGGCAAAGTTGAGACTATTGTATGCTGATTTTACCGCGCGACGTTGGTAACAAGTGCTGATAAAAGTAAAAACATCATCTACTCTAAACCTGAGTCTAAAAATAATATCTATCTCGTCAAATAAAATTACTATTTTGTTGTGATTTATTTCTGTTAATAAAATTTTGTCAACAAAATTTAACAGCTTGTTTAAAGACGTATCTTTTTGTTGATCCCACCAAAGTTTACAATTAAATTGTTCTGAAAGTTTGAATTGATTAGCTAAATCATTAAATAATCCTTCATACCAACTATTACAAGTAGTATAAACTTGACTCATGGTTTTTAGACTAATAGCAGCACAGGTAAATCCTTGTTGTTCTAGCTTGTGTTTTGTCCGCAGCATTAAGCTAGATTTACCCATCTGACTGGCATTCAACACATAACAATACTCTCCTATTTTCAACTTCTCTAAAAGTTCTTGATCTGCCGATCGCTCAACATAGCTAGGTGCATCAGCCCTCAGGCACTCTCTCCATTGATAATAGTTATCTAGCTCTAAGTTCATTCTGTTACCTAATGGCGATCGCGGTAGTATTCCTGATACAATTAGCAACACAGTAATTTATTTATTCAAACTATCACTTATCGATACCAATCTCCACGACTTTTTTCTGTACTCAGTCTTTAAGAAAGAAATTAGTATTAATTTATACTTTTGTGTTAATCGTTGGTATACCTTTATCACTTCTTCTGCTTTACTCATACCCTTCACGCGTATGTAGAGTATCGATTTAATCAGGCATCATAAACTATATTATCAGTATTAATTATTGCTGCAAATCTATTAATTTAAAGCTTTCTATACCGCTTCAATATTTCTACATTTTTAAAAGTCGCAAAAAACTAACCGCGGCGAATATTTGGCATGGGGTCTAGGTGAAACCCTTTGATACTAGCAATCATCCCCATAACGGTGACGCGAGATTCACCAATTGATGCTTGTCGCAATTGCAAGTCCATAGTTTTGGGAATTCTTGCTCCGATCGCAATGCGACGATACCATACTGCACGTACCTCATTCAAATCTAATTGCTCATCACCGTCGATGAGAATTTGTCTTTCGCATCCCTGGCTGTAGTAGACTTCCAACTGTACTTCTGTGGGAAATCGATCTGTGTCAAAACGAAAGGCTTTTCCTCTTATCTGTTAAGTGGTGCGTTACGGCGTTAAGCCTAACGCACCCTACTGGATAATTTATTTTTTGGAAGTTCTTAATACTTCAAATTCCAAGCGGCAAATGCTAAAGCACCCCAACCTGCAATAAAGGCTGCTCCTCCTACTGGTGTAATGGCTCCTAAATATTTAATACCAGTTAAACTCAGAGCATATAAGCTGCCTGAAAAAATTGCAATGCCAATAATGAATAACCACCCACTTGCTAGCAAGCTAGGTGGCGGAGATTCGAGCCGACTTAGTAATAGTGCCACAATTAACAGTGCTAGAGCATGATACATTTGGTAACGAGCGCCTGTTTCAAAAATTAAGAGCGATCGCTCACTCATTCTTTCTCGTAATGCATGGGAAGCAAAAGCACCTGCGGCAACAGAAAGACCACCTAAGATAGCTGCTAAGCTCAAAAAAATCTGCGTCATAAAGTTCGCCAAATTATTCTTTAAAGGTCAAAATGGTAAGAAATTCCCCCCTCTTCACTAACCTTATAATTAGCATTGAATATTTTGGCTTGCTCATCAAGATATTGTCTAGCAACTGATGCTGGTAGTTGAGATTGCATCGCAAAATTTAAAAGAGTCACACGTCCATGATTTTCTTGGATCATACGATAAAAAACTGATTGCAGATGTTCGTTTACCTGTTGCTCAATTGCCTTTTTATCTTGCCGATTTTGACGGTATAATCCTAGTGCCAACCATCCCCCTAATACTAAAGTAGGAACGCCAAAGATTAAACCTTGTTTAGTTGTAGAATCAAGTGCGTAAAGAGCTTCTTGATTGCGAAAATCTGGTGCTTCATTATCTATTCCTGGGGAGATTGGTTTCAACATATTATGTTTGTCTATTGCCGCTGAAACTGATAAGGTTATAAACATGAAACCAAGTGTCAGCAGCCAACCCGCAGCTAATTTTTCACCAGTCTTCATAATTCCTCACTTGCGTCTGTTGTTTGTTGTTCGTTGTTTGTTATTTGTTGTTGGTTGTTCGTTCCAAACAACTACCAACCACCAACAAAATACATGCGTCTAAATATGAAAGTAGTAATAAATGCCTCCTTGGGGGTTGATGTCAAATGTGGCATTAAACTCTTTTGCCTTAGCATCTAGATACCTCTTTGCTTCATCACCATTTATCTCTGCTTGTTTGGCAAAAGATAATACGGAAATTTTACCGTTATTTTCTTCGAGCAGGCGATAAAAAGTAGACTGGAGGCGATCGCTTAACAGTTTTTGGTGTTGTTGACCGAGAAAATGGGTTTCAAGCCCCGTCCTTCTAGGACGGCTTTTCTTGATCTCTGATGTACTGCTTTAGAACCTCTAAGGGCGCTCCTCCAACTGATAATGCAAAATAGCTAGGACTCCAAAGCGCTTCTTTATGGGGCTTTGGTAGCCCAGCCTGCCCATATCGACGGCTAGACACCCCCTTGAG